>CAJWFU010000166.1:0-5839 GCA_913031315.1 uncultured Phycisphaerae bacterium
GGTCCCTGCCAGGGGTCGAGGGTCAGAAGAACGGCATCGAGATCATCTCCGCCCTCGTCCGCGACACAGCGAGCGGCGACGTCCGAATCCAGATCCAGTCCCCAGTCCCCCCGCATCTTCGCAACGATCTCCATTCGGCGCTGGCGAGGCGGCTCTCCGGTGCCCTTGTATCCGCGGGCGGAATCACCACCTCGCTTCAAGACCGAAGCCGGGCATCCTTCAGCGACCACGACCGAACTTCCAAACGGACCGGCCATCGGCTCGATCCGAACTCCTGCCCGCAGCAGCGGCTCCAGCAGTTCGACCATCGCGGTCCAGGTCTGCTTGAAGACCCGGAGATTCATCGACGCCAGCGGGGTGCTGGCCGCGCGGTCCGCCACCCGGCGAGGCTCTTTGCGACTGACCTTCCGAACCGCTCGACGCCAGTCACGAGGATCGTTGAAGGAAGCCATCCAGGCCACCGATGCCTCCCAGTCGGGGTCGACTCCGCACGCCTCGAGCGTCGGGAGCGGAATTCCGAACGGGGCGTCGATCAACCAGCGATGGTTGTGACCATCGTTCTCCGAAAGACCCTCGAGAATCATCCGACGAAGTCCCGGGCGATCCAACCGCCGAAGATCCGTCAACGGTTCCCCGGGGAAGCGGGTGGCGATTCGAATTCCGGAGCCACCACTGGCGGCGCCGGAAAAATCGACTCCGTGCCGGATCAGGGCCTCGCCCTCGGTTCGGTCGAAAACGTGCTGGGTTCTGGAAGTCATCATGGCTGGGCCGCAGCAAACGCGGAAGGTCTCAATTCAATCGCCCACACTTGTTCGCATTCACGCCACACGGGCAGCAGCCGCCGGCGCCGGGCATCGGGGGAGGCATCGAGGGAGGCATCGCCGCCGGAGCGGCCACGCCGGTTCCAACCCCGAAGACGCTGTGACGCCGCCGAAAGGTGCGGCCAAGCCCGGAAGGATCCTCGACCGGGGCATCGGCCTCGGCCATGGGTCGAAGGAGGGTGACGATCTCGCCGTCTTCGGTGCTTTCATACTCATACAAGGGCATCTGTCGAATCCTCGGTCGAAGGAACGAAACTCAACGGCGGGTGCGACGTCCGTACTTTTTCTTGCCGGTGAGTTGTTTGGTTTTCGCCTTGGGACCAGTGCTCGTGGTCGGGGTCGAGTCCTTGGCGGCCCGGCGGAGCGAGCCGAGCTCCCCGGGAGTGAGTTCCCGCCATTCACCGACCGCCAGCCCCTTCAACTTCAAGGGACCCATCTGAACGCGACGCAACTTGCGGACGGAATGACCCACCTGATCCATGACTCGACGAATCTGACGGTTTCGGCCTTCTCGCAACGCCACGTAGAGCCGCGTTCGTTCACGATCACGTTTGAGAATGACGAGGTCACTCTCCGCCGTCCGAGTGGCTTCGCCGGTGCGTCGGTCGACGAGGTAGAGACCCCGCCGCACCTTGTCGAGGGTTTCTTCGTCGAGCCTCCCGCGAACCGTGACGTCGTAGCCCTTGTGCACACCGAAACTGGGATGCGTCAGGCGGTTGGCAAGATCACCATCATCGGTGAGCAGCAGGAGTCCCGAGCTCTCGAGGTCGAGTCGGCCCACGGAGAAGAGACGAGAACCGGAGGGGTGTTGCACCAGGTCCAACGCGAGCTTTCGGCCCTGCGGGTCGCTCGAAGTGCAGACGAAGCCTCGCGGCTTGAAGAGCATGATGTAGTGATTACGGCGTCGTTTTTCGACCCGTCGCCCGCTCACCCGGATGTCATCCTCCTCCGGATCGACGAAACACGGGAGGCCGTCGACGATCTTGCCGTTGACGGTGACCGCCCCTTCCTCCACCAAGGCTTCGCTCGCTCGCCGAGAAGCGACTCCAGCATCAGCCAGCACCCGCTGGATCCGAATGCGGGTGCGTTCTGACGATTTCCTTCCTTGTGGGGGGGTTGCCATTCCGGTCATCCTACAGGACCGAGCCTCTCGGAACGCCCTTCCTCGGATTAGAGTCTTTCATCATGCTGAAAGCGATCCGCCAAGCCATTGAATGGACCCGCCTCGCGGTCACCCAGCCCATTGGGCAGCTGACTGCCATGCAGCGGACGCTCCGGCGCTGGTTCGAGGTGCTCCGCTACTGCATTCGACACCTTGGAGAGGATCAGGCCCCCGTTCTGGCTGCCGCACTGGCGTTTCGGGTTCTTTTCGGCCTGGTTCCCATGCTGGTCGTCATCACGGTGGTCAGCCGAAGCGTGCTGCAGGACCGTTTTCCCGGATTCGTCCGATCCATCATCGAGCGACTCGGCCTCGGCTCGGTCCGCCTCGCCGCGGATACATCGGGCAAGGTCTCGGATCTGGGCAGCTGGATGGAACAGTTGGTCGCGGGCGCCAGCCATGTGAATCTCGCCGCCCTCGGCTGGGTCGGGTTTGCGGTGGTGACCTACAGCGCTCTCTGGGTCCTGGTCACCATCGAAGACGGCTTCAATCGAATCTACCGGGCTCCGGCCGGGCGATCCTGGCTCAAACGGCTCATGATTTATTGGTTCCTGCTGACGTTCCCGGCTGCCCTCGGCGGTGTTCTTCCCTACCTGACCGGCGGCGTCGCCTCACTGAAGTCACAGCTCCCCGACTGGTCGTGGCTCACCACGGTGGTCGATCTCGGCGCCGGGATGGCTTTTGCCTGGCTGCTGCTGCTCATGGCCTATCTGTGGGTCCCGAACACCCGGGTGGAATTCAAGCCCGCCCTGGTCGGATCCCTCGTGGCTGCGATTCTGATTGAAGGAGCGAAGAATCTGCTCGGGGTGTACACGACCCACGCCTTGACCTTGAATCAACTCTACGGGTCACTCGGGCTCATCCCACTGTTCATGTTCTGGATGTATCTGATGTGGCTCTTCGTGCTTTTCGGGCTCGAGGTCTCGGTCATCATTCAGACCCTTCGCGGCCGCGGCGTGGAGGTCCTGGTCTCCCGCGCCAGAGAATCACGCTTGGTGGATCCCAGCGTGGCGATCCAATTGGTTCGTCGAGTCGCCACCGAATTCGAGATCGGCCAGCCGATCAGCATCCGCGAGCTCTCCGGCGATCTCGCCCTCGATACCAACCTGCTCCACCGACTGGTTGATGGACTGGATCAGAGTGGTGTCCTTCGCCGCCTCGACTCACCCGACGAGATCACGCTGGCCCGCCCGGCTCATCTCATCGATCTGGACGAGGTCCTCAACGTCGGCTTTGAACTCGCAGATGATCCGGCCATGGGTACCGATCCGATCCAGACAAGGCTCCGGGACGCCCAGAGAGCCGCTCTGGTGAGCCTCAATCTCGCCGACTCCGACCCGGAGTCGACGCCACCCGACCCACCCTCGACGGCCACCAGCCCCTGATTCCGGCCACGAAAAGTCTCCCTTTCCTCGATTCTCACGCCGATGGACCATCCGGTCCGATTCGAAAGAAATGGAAGGTGGGGCCCTTCTCCCTTCCAGAGCGTGGTGGTGACCACCTCCCTGTCCCTCTTCAGTGATGTCTCGGTGGATCCGAGTCGAAGATGGATCCACGATCGGTCGGAGACCATCATGAAGCCACTGGACGCCAAGCAACCCAACGCAGAGGATGCCGACACCGAGAACCCGACCCCGGGTCTCGGTGGGATCTGGTCCTCGATCGGGCCGGGACGAGATCCCGATGCCGCCCCGGACGGTCCCCCGACCATTCGACCCAACGAACTCAACGCCCCGATTCCATCGTCCACCGAGAAGGACTTCAGCCCCGTGAACCACGCCTCCGACGACGGCAAGACCAACGCCCCCACGAACTCCGACCCGATCACCGACGTGGAAACCGGGATCCGGGAAGAACTCCGGGTTGGCGTTCGCATGATCAAGGCACTGGATGCGCAATTGAAGCGAGCAGAGACGCTCATTCGACTTCAAGAAGAGACCTCGCGCAAGGCCGAAGCGACCACCCGAATCCTGACCCAACAGATCGATGGTTCGGGAGATCGCACTCCCTTGAACTCCAATCCCGATGGCTCGACCATCCAGCGGGAGACCGACCACGCGATCGAGCGAATCTCCAGCGTGACGGAGCAGGCGGTTCGGGGGCTGCATGATCGGTTGGAACGCTTCGTGTCCCTTGACACTCGACTCGACGAGTTCGATGCCGCCCTGTCGACGATCGAGCGCCGGATCGATCGAGTCGGCGCCCGCACGACGCCAACCCCCCCCCGGCCTGTCGATCTCCAGAGCCGCTCCCTCTCCGTCGGAGGAATGAGTCTCGACATCGAGCCGTCGCTTCCAGATCCGCCGATGCCGACGACCAGTGAAGAACCACGGCTCGAGCACCCGCTGCTCTCGGTCCACCTTCTGGTCGAGCGGGCCGATGAGGTGCGGCGAGAACTACGAGCCGACCTCGAGGCCATCTGCACGGCGAGCGCGACGTTGGCGGAGATCGTGGACCACGCGACGCAGACCGAATCAAACCTTCGGGAGACCGTGGATTCGGCGAACGCCGGATCTCAGCCGAGCCCGGATGGCGAATGGGCCGTCGCGTCCATTCTTCGACGGCTCGCGGACGAGATCGACGTGGAGTCCGCCGCCGGCGGAAGAACCCCCGCAACCTCGCCTCGCAAGGCGGGCGGGATCGATGTGGAACGACCGGTGATTCTCGAACTCGACCCGGACGGCGTCGCCGGATCCGACACCACGCCGATCACCGCGAAGGAATCGATCAACGGCTGAGATTCGGAGCGGTCAATGTTCTTCAAGGTCGCCCAGAGTCGCGTCAGCCACCGGAATCGAGGCGGCAGCCCGCTCAGCACGAATCCACACCTGCTGCAAGTGGTCGAGGTCTCCGAAGATCCGTTCGAACTCGAGGACCTCGGTATTCCTGGTTCGAGTCGCCCGAATTTCGAAATCTCCGGATTCGGCGCTGCCCTCCATCAACCCGCTTCCGAGACTCGTATTCGAACCTTCCGGTCGGAGTCCGTTGGCGAGATCGAGGTATCGACGCAGTTCCTTGGGACGGTTCCGAGCAAGCCAGCTGCAGAGCGCAGCGCTGGTCGCGTAGTACGCGTTTGACCGCCGACCTTCCCGGGGAAATCGAGGGCGGGACACAAGATCATGCAGGTCCGTCTGAGCACCCGCGGCCAGAAGTTGCCTGAATTCACCGGTTCTCGCGTTGAGCGGCCGGAGTGGCCCGAATCGTTGCGACCACTGAGCCGGCTCGAAACTTCCCGCAAGGCCCTCCAGCAACCAGTCGGACTGCTTGCTGTCCGCCGGAGCGATCTCGCGGTCATGAAGCAACATGTGGGCCGCTTCGTGAACCACCACCGCCGCGTTCGCCTTGGTCACGAACGCGTCGAGCACCTCGTGTTCCGAATCATCACCCTCCGGCCCCCGACCGAGTCGATCCCTGGCCCGACGTACGGCCGGATGTTCGGCGGCGTCGTAGTAGACGAGATGAGGCCCCGCGGGAGAGAAATAACCACCGAGCCAGGTCCCATCGACCTGATCCTGACCGCGGGAGAACCGGATGAAATCCTCTCGTCCGGCAAATGCGATCACCAGATGTCGAACCGCCCGTTCGGTGCCGAGCTCGGATGGGTATCCAAGCGCCAACCCGAAATCATCCACCGCATGAGCAGTGCGCTCCAGGAGCTGACCATCCCGAGCCGCCTCGGGCCCCGACAGATCAGTGAGAATCTCGAACCGCCTGGTCCGATGCCGCTGCAGGGCGGGGAAACCGGCCTGGATCTCCGAGATTCTTCGTTCGAGATCCGGATCGGCCGATCCCACCATGCGAATTTCAACCGGGGGTTTCGCCGGAACCTCCTGCGCCGGTTCCTCGATGAATCGAAATC
>CAJWFU010000167.1:0-5831 GCA_913031315.1 uncultured Phycisphaerae bacterium
GATCCGGCCGCCGGTCGACCCATGATGATGTCGACCTGAAGGTCCGCCTGAAGGACGGACCTCGTCGCAGTGATGAAGAACATGACATCGTCGACGTTCATGGCGGCTCCCCGTCCAGAATGACGATCCCCCCGGATCGCATGCGAATTCGGCTCGAAACGAGCATGGCGACACCTCGTCGCCTCGGCGCCCCACGCAGCGACGCCGACCTGCTCTTCGGCGTCTCATGGCCACGAATGAAGAACGTTCACGCATCCTCCGCCACCCGGCCGCGCACCGTGCGGACGAGCGTGATAACGCCGGTGGGTGAACACCCCGTTCAGGGCGAATCGGCGGGTCGGGTCGGGGTTTCCCGAGATTCCGTCGGCAACTGCGGCTTCGGGTGCGCAGCCTTCACCCGTGACGATTCATCCGGCTGGGTCAGCGCGAGAACCGCGATCGACGTCCCGTAGGCGGCAGAGCGATCGAACACTCGATCATTCCATCCGGCCTTCTCCCCGTCGTGCACCGACATGAGCAGCCTTGCGAGACGTTCACGCCAGATGACGCGTTCATCCTCGGGCAGCCGTTCGATCGCCTCGGCCGCGTAGCCGTGGGCGTACATGAAGTAATAGGGCGCGACTCCGTACGGAGCCTGATGGGTTCCATCGCGGCCCTTCCGCTTGAGGAGTTCTCCCCAGTGGGTCAGGAACGCGGCACAGGCCTGTCGAACTTCGGCCGCGTCCGCGAGACCGAGTTCCGAGCGGACGGTCGACACCGCGAGCATGCGACCGATGGCACCGGGAATCTGCGTGGCCGGTTCCCGGGTCGGACGACGCGATGCATAGGCGATGTGTCCATCCTCTCCCCGGTTGAAATCGATGCCTGAAAGGGCTCGCTCGACGATGCCCTCCGGAATCTGAAACCCCTGACGTTCGGCTTCCCGAAGGGCCTGGATGCCCGGAGGCGTCATGAAGGGACTGTTCGAATCCGGCCGATCCAACGGCCCTCGCCGCGCATAGTTCCACCCCCCGACCTCGGGAATCTCGATCGCCGCCAACGCCTTCACGTAGAAACGGATTCCGTCTTCGGTGGCCGCCATCGCCTCCGGTGGAACCAGACCTCGCTCTCGCAGGTCGAGCAGGAAGCCGAGTCCGTAGATGTAACCCCAGCCGCGAACGTCGTAGCCCCCGGCGAAGTCGGGATTCATCGAGGGATGACGGGTGGCATCGACCACGAAGGTTCGAGCTCGATCCACCGCGGCTCGTCGCTGGGCATCGGTTTCGATATTCGGATCACGAAGCATCGCTCGCCCCGCGATCGATGTCCCTCCGACCCGGTATCCGATCGGGATCACCGTGCGTCGACGTCCTCTCCCTTCGATCAGCGCTTCGGGATCATCCGGTCCCGGTGACACTCGATACACGCCTTGGTAAGGCCATTCCGAGCGATCCGGCCCTTCCTGCCGCTCGACCAGCAGTCGAAGGCCCGCCGCGACCGCCGCGTCGACCGCTTCGGATTCGATCACCGGCGCATCGATCTGCGGAACTTCGATCGACTCGACCTCGATCACCGGGATCGCCTGCTCCACGACCGGCGCCGTTGGAGGGTCCACCTTGAATCCCGGCGTCGCCGCGACCGACGAGGCAGACATCCCGCAAAGAGTGAATCCAGCACACCAGAGCGCCGCCAGGCTTGATGGACGTCTCATTCCGATTCCTCCTCGGTCTTCGGCATGAAGAGATGGACGAACATGTCCTCCGCGTACTGATGGGTCTCGGGCCCGACGAATCCCTCGATCTCTCCGGCCCCATCCTCGAAATCCTCCGGGGTCCGAAGCACCAGGAATGACTTCGGTTTCATCACCCCGCGGCAGCGGACCACCAGATCGAGAAGGCGACGACGAAGCGCTTCCTCATGCCAGAGCATGTAGGGAGGATCCAGAAAGACCACGTCACAGTCGGTTGGAGCCTGGGCGAGGGCCGCGGGGCCGAGGGCATCCGCCTCCACCACGGTCGCCCGGTCGCGACAGTCGAGTTCCTCGACGTTGAAACGAAGGATGGCGGCGATCCGCCGATCCTGTTCCACCATCACGACCTCCTGCGCCCCTCGACTGACCGCCTCGAGTCCGATGGTGCCGACACCACCGAAGAGATCGAGCACGATCGCATCGTCGAACCAGCCGCGAAGCAGATTGAACACCGACTCCTTGACTCGAGCCGTGATGGGCCGAGTGGTCTCCGCGTCGGGCGGACTTTCGAGAATGCGGGAACGGAATTCGCCACCAAGAATCTTGATCATGCGTGCAGTATCGCCGCGAAACCGTCCCGAGGCGCGTGGTTTTTCCCGAGAGCGTCCGACGGAGCCCCGGACCTCGACTATTCTTCGTCGCCATGCCGGATCTCGACGCCAGCCTTCCTGCCAGCCTTCGGGCGATCTCCGAACATGTCCGCCTCGGATCCGACGTGCCCTGCCTCGTCGTCCGCCCCGTCGGTGAACCCCTCGGAGGCCCCGAAGCACGAATTCCCTTCCTGGTCTGGATGCACCGGCGAACCGCCAACAAGGAACTTGATCCCGGTCGATATCTGCGACTGGCCCGGGTCGGCATCGGAAGCTGTGCGATCGATCTCCCGGGCCACGGAGAACGAGGTTCCGAGGAACTCATGCGAGCGGAGGCCCTGCTGGACAACATCGAGCAGGCGGCCACCGAAATCGATGACGTGACCCTTGCCCTCGGCGGCCGGGGATTCGATCTCGACCGAATGGCCATCGGTGGCATGTCGATGGGGGGAATGGCCGCCCTGGTTCGACTCCAACGCCCCCACCGCTTCCGAGCGGTGATTCTCGAAGCGACCAGTGGCCACTGGCGGAAGCAACGACAACGTCAGTTCTTCGACCACGAATCCGCGGATCGCCTCGATCCGATCCGAAACCTCGATCGCTGGCGGGAGCTGGCGGTTCTGGCCGTGCATTCCCGGGCCGACGAATGGGTCTCCTTCGAGGGTCAATCCGGATTCATCGACGAACTACGACGGCAGGCCGATCATCCCGAACGAATCGAGATGCTCGCCTTCGAAAAGACCGGTGCGCCACACGAGCACCTCGGATTCGGAACGCGGACCAACGAAGCCAAGAACCGCGAAGTCGAGTTCCTCACCCGCTGGCTTGCCTCCGCCGAATGACCCTGCTGATCAACAGCCTCCCCAGGCACCGAGCAGGATTCCCAGATCGGCGCCGTTGCACTGACCGTCTCCATTGAGATCAGCCTTGCACGGAGACGTTCCCCAGGAGCCGAGGAAGAGACCGAGGTCGGCACCATCCACGAACCCGTCGCCGCTGTAATCCGCCGGGCACGGGGTCTCGACGACCTCGAATTCCAATCGAATCTCGTAGGTGTTGAGCTGGAAGCCGGTCTGCTGGACCTCGACCGTGTAGTCGCCGGCCTCCAGTGGCAGGTCGAAACCGGTACCGCCCTGCAGCCCTTGCGAAAGCCGGACCAGCATGTTGACGGAGGCATCTGGGAAACGAGTTCGATTGAGGTGGGACCCGCCCAGGAACTGCGACATGGTCGAGCCGGAGGGGACGACGGAAGAGGTCCCGTCGTCGATCAGGACGAACCCGGTGTTCGCAGCGGCCCCGGTGGTGCCGTCGAGATAGGAGACCAGACGCATCGCCACGAGGTTCGATCCCTCGGCGACATTGAACGTGACGTAGTCCCGGGTGTCCCCCGAAGAGGCCTGAACCGAACCGACGAGGGTGAGATCCCCGGATTCGAAGGACCCGACGGCGGTCGGGCTCGCGGCGTCGCTGGAAAGATCTCCCTCGACCGCCTCATCCCAGACCACGTCGGCCGAGGAGACCGATACCGAGGCAACCAGCATGAACGACGCAACTGACGCGGAATAACGCATGGGGTCTTCTCAAAATCAGGAAAAGGACGGCTGGGGTCATATGAACCACGAACAGGGTTCATCTCCGACCATACTCAGTCACCGGTGATTGGTGACACGCCCTGCCAGATTTTCGTCCCATTTCCTCGAGTGACGATCCGCTGGACGAATGCCTCGTAGCCGGCCTTGAACCGGTCGTAGTCCCGGTCGAAGTAGACCGCAAGGATCGCCCGTCCCGCGTTAGGACCGAGAAGTCTGCCTCTCCTGCCGGCGGATCGGTCTGCGTCATAGAGGCTGGTCGCGATGTGGCCGGCCGAGGCGTCGTCGAGGAGTCGTCTCAATCCGTCGCGGTACCGACCCCCTTCACCCTCGACCAGATAATGGATGAGCACCCACACCTGAGCGTAGTAGGTGAGCAATGAACTCTCTCCCTTGGACACGAAGGCCTGCGGAGGAAGCGTCACCAGCTCGTCGAGGTCGATCAGCCGGTTTCGGTAGTTCGCGCCCCGAAGTTGTCCGAATCGTTCCAGGTTCCGCCAGGGCATGAAACGAGGCTTTTCGTCTCTCCGGCGGAACGAGTGGCCCTCTGCATAGGCCGCCAGTCCCTCTTCGAGAAAGGTCGGCAGCGGATGCCGGAACACCGTCTGGGTGTACTGATGCCATCCCTCGTGGGCCAGCATGCACCGGGTGTCGTACCGACCGATGTCCCAGAGAACGCTCTCCGCATCGATCGTGTATCCACCGCGTTCGATCGCAAGATAGGTCCGAGCGTTACGGCCCAGCCGCCGAGACGTCCAGGCCGCCCATTCCGGGCGGGTGTCGAACAGGAAGGTGCTCATTCGCTCGGTCGGCGCGGGCAGTGGCTTGATGCTGGCCCGGCGATCGTCGAGCAGTCCCTCACCGGCACCGCCGGAGCCTCCTGTCTCCTTCGCCGGGATCATGGTCCGATAGTGGTCGAGTGCGGTCGCGGTGAATATCGGCAGGCTGTCCCGCAGCGATCCCTCCGGCACCGTGGTGTGAATGAAGTGGGTCGGGGTGGTGATCAATTCACCCTCGTACGCTCCGAAGGACCATGGCTCGGTGCCGTTCGGCTCACCGCCATCGATCGCCGGCATGCCTTGGGAGTCATCGCCGGACAAGGCCGCACGGGCAGCGGGCCGAGGTGATTCACTCGGTGAACAGGAACCCAGAAGGGCCAGAATCGCGAGGACCGATGAACAGCCCAGGAGCACTCGGACGAATTGTCTGGGGTCTGAGCTCACGACCTCATGGTATCCGGGAAGTCGGCGTCCACCGCGGTTCGTTCCGGTCGTTTCAAAGGGCTTCGAGGCCGGCCATGGCCGCCGCGAGATCCGCCTCCGCCACCGCCAGCATCCGCCGGGTCTCCTCCACCAGATGCGGGGGGGCCTTGTCCACGTAGCCCGCATTGCCCAACTTGCCCTTGAATCCTGCCACCTGCTTCCGTTTTCCTTCGATCGCCTTGGTGAGCCGGGCCCGTTCGGCATCGACGTCGACGGCATCCACCAGGTTTGACAGCAGCACCTGCCCTCCCTCGAACGCCAGTGGCAGAGCCCCCGCCGGAGCCTCGGCTTCAGGGGTGGCGGCTTCGAGTCCCGCAAGGGTTTCGATCGCGCCGCCGGCGGCGGCCACGAGTTCGAGCACCGATGACGGTGCGTGAAGAACGATCCGACGCTTCGGGGGCACGCGACGTTCTCCGCGAAGATTTCGGATCGCCGCGACCAACGCCTGCACGCGAGCGAATTCCACATCCGCGTGTTCATCGGCGGTGGCGTCGTCGAGTTCCGGCCAGGCGGCGATCACACAGCGATCCGCCGGAGGAAGACCGACCCCGGCGAGACCGGTTCCGTTCGCGGGGCGAACCGCATCGAGTCCGCGAAGATGCGGCCAAAGCGTCTCGGTGACGAAGGGACACGCCGGATGGAGCATCCGCAGGATCGCATC
>CAJWFU010000168.1:0-5801 GCA_913031315.1 uncultured Phycisphaerae bacterium
GTGCCTGTATCGGGATGAGCGAGATCTTCCACCTCGCGAGCCGGGTCTCGGTGGTCGAGAGCGTCGCTTCGCCGACGTTGTATCGAGAAGTGGTTCTGGGAGGCACACGGAACATGCTTCGGGCGGCCGAAGCGGCAGGAGCCCGTCGATTGGTGCTGGCCTCGAGTTGCAGCGTGTACGGCGATGCGGCACCACCCATCTCCGAGGCCGCCTCGTTGGATCCGCAGTCTCCCTACGCGGCGATGAAGGCCGAGGCTGAAGAGGCCTGCCGCGAATCCAGCATCTCCACCGTGTGTCCGCGGTTCTTCAACGTCTACGGTCCGCGTCAGCGGGCCGACTCGCCGTATTCCGGGGTCATCGCGATCTTCGCTCGGATGGCGGCGGATTCGACCAGCCCGACCGTCTTCGGGGACGGGCTTCAGACTCGCGACTTCATTCACGTTTCCGACGTGGTCCGAGGCCTTCGGCTCGCGGTGGAAAGTCCGAACGTCGGTCGGGGGGAGCCCATCAACTTCGGCACCGGCACCGGTACCACGGTCCTCGAGCTCGCATCGCTCCTCGGATGCCCCGAACCACGGTTCGCACCGTCTCGCCAGGGTGAAGTCCGACATTCGGCGGCGAACCCCGCCCGCGGTCGCGAACTTCTGGAGTTCGAATCGGGGGTCGTCCTGGAATCCGGCCTTGCGACCCTCGGCTGATCGAGTCAGTCCTCGATGACCTCGAGAAGATCTCGTTCGATCTCCACGCTCGCACCCCGGCCGAGGATCTCCACGTGCAGGACCAGCCGGGTTCGGCGGGCCTCTTCAATCACCACGCCTTCGGTACCGAGAAGCGGTCCCTTGGTCACCCGGGCCCGTTGCCCCACGGCGATCTGGGTGAATTCCTCGATCGGAAGGCCGCTCGCAATCGCCTCTCGAATCTGTGCGAGTTCCTCCTCGAGTCTGGTTTCGTCTCGGACTTCGATGAAACTCGCGACTCGCTTGGTGGAAATGGCGTCGTAGGCATCCTGCTTCTCGCCTTTGAGAAAGACGTAGCCGGTGAAGAGCGGAACCTCGGATCGGTGCTTCCGGCCCCGAGTGACGGTCACTCGTTCCACGAGGGGAAGTTCATGTTTGATGCCGGAGGCCTCGAGATGCCTCGCCACCGCCTTTTCCTGGCGGGCTTTCGTATGAAGCACCATCCACCGTCGTTCGACGGGATCGTGCAGGGGGCCGAGGTTCGAGGTTTCCTCACGCATGGTTGCGAATTCTACGTCGCCGACTCTCCGCGGTGCAGAACCACCACGGTTTGGTCATCATCGGCGGGTCGGTCCCCCTCGAATCCATGAATGGCGGTTTCGATCCGCTGCAAGGTGCAACTGGCATCGCCCGAGCACTCGAGCATCGCTTTCATCACGCCCGGTTCTCCGAGCATCCGCCCATCGGGGGATCTGGCTTCCAGCACCCCGTCGGTGGTGAGTACGAGCGTGTCGCCCGGCTCGATATGGCAGGTCGCGGTCTGGAACTCCAGTTCCTCGATGATGCCGAGGGGAGGGTCGCCGACCTGATCCAGACGTCGAATCAGCGATTCCGAGCTCAGACCACCGGGTCGGACCAGCGCGGGGGGGTGGCCGCATCGAGTGAAGAGGAGTTCGCCGGTTCGAGGGTCAAGCAGGCCGGTGATCGCCGTCACGAACGCCCCGGCGACCTGCCAGCGGGCGAGGTACCGGTTCAGGCGAGCGGAGACGCAGCTCGGCTCGAGGTCCTCGCATTCGACGCTGTGGAAGACGGCGTGGGTCATGGCCGCGGTGACGGCGGCGGAAGGGCCATGGCCGGAGGCATCGGCGACGAGGAGTGCGAGTCGACCATCGTTCAGCTGGCGTGCGGTCCAGAGGTCACCACCGGCGACCCCGCTGGTTTCGAACCGACCGGCGAGGGACCAACCCTTGATCGCCGGGAGTTGCCTCGGCATGAAAGATCCGTGGATCTCCGCGATGCGATCGATTTCGCTGGTCATGGCCTGGGTCGCGGCACGGGTCTCCTGTCTCGAGCGGAGGAGTCGCACCGTCCCACCCAGAAGATTGGAGGACAACATCCGTTGTTCGAGTTCGGCCAGATCGATCCGCTCCGGGTCCCGCTCGAAGAAGACGACCCAGTTCAACGGTTGTCCATCATCGAGCAACGGGATGGCCATCGCGGAACCGAAGTCGGCGATCGAGTCTCCCAGCACCGGGTCGTCGGCGACTTTCAGATGGTGGTGAAGTTGAGGACGACCGGCATCGATGATGTCGCGAAGGAAGCCCGATTCGTGCACCGGGATTTCGGTACGGCGACTCCAGGTGTCGACTGGTCGGTCCAGGTCCTGAAGGTCGCCGAGGGCCTGGCGGGTGATGCGATATCGACCGGCGGGAAGTTCCCGGGTCGAAAGCGAAATGATGCCGCCGTATGAATTGGAGAAGGCGGGGCTTCTCCGAAGAAGCGGCAGGACATCTTCCGGGCGATCGATGCGACTGAGTTCGCCCAGACCGTCGACGAGGTTCTGCAGGCCGGTTGCCTGGTCAAGATCTTCTTCCGTACTGGTCCACGACCGAGCCGACGTCGTCATCGATGTTCGTGGGGGTTCTTCATTCGAATTCATGGTGTTCCCCGGAAATGTGGTGGCCGATTTCGAACTGGACAGGGTAGGGTGGGCCTCGGCGTCGGGCGAAGTCTGACGGGATCGAGTCGACGATATTCCAACACCATCAGGAGTTGCCGATGATTCATGAATTGATGGAGCGGGGACTCGACGCCGCGGTTCGAATGGCGGAGAAGGGCTGGTCCGAAGGTGGAATCCCGATCGGATCCGTTCTGATGACCGAAGAGGGCGAGATCGTCGCGGAAGGACATAACGAACGCGTCCAGTCCGGCGACCCCACCGCCCACGCGGAGATGGTCTGTCTTCGAAACGCCGGCCGTCGCCGTGACTGGTCCGAGCTCACGCTCGTCTCGACCCTGAGCCCGTGTCCGATGTGCACCGGAACCGCGGTCCTCTACAAGATTCGGCGGGTGATCATCGGTGAGAACGGGACCTTTCAAGGTGCCGAACACTGGCTGCATGAATCGGGAATCTCGACCCATGTGATGCATGACCCGCGGTGTATCGGCTTGATGGAACGCATGAAGCGTGAGAAGCCCGACCTGTGGGCGGAGGACATCGGCGAGTAGTTCGTTTTCTTTTCGCGAATGAGAAGACCCCCGTCCGTCGCATCGCGACGAACGGGGGTCGTTTTCATTCGGTACGGATGTCGGATCAGCGGTGGAGGCGAGGAGCCACGTTTTCCGCGCGACGATACGCCCGCCGGCCGATGTTTCCTCGGTCGCCGTCTCCGTAGACGTCGTAGTAAGGATCCGCGTAGCCGTTCCACCAGCTGCCTCCCCAGTAGTCGCCGGAGTGCCAGGCGTTTTCAACCGCGGAGTTGGGATAGGACCCGATGTACGGGTCATAATCGCCCACTTGGTTGGGGTCCTCGCCGATGGGATTGCCTTGGGGATTGCCACGGAAGGGGCCGCCCGGGGGCAGGGCGCCGGTCCCGGTGGTGAAGTGATAGTGATCCCAGTGGCGGCGAAGCTTCTCCTGTTGGGCGCGATACTTGGCGATGTTCGCCTTTCGCTGCTCGGGGGAGATCGTCGAATCCTCGCTCCGGCGATCGGTGCCGGCGTCCGCGGGCGCCGGGGGCTTCGCGTTGGCATTCTTCTTCGCGAAGTCGATGTAGTCGTTCATCGCCTTCTGCGACTGGAGAAAGGCGGTGAGCCGTCCCACCTGCTCGTGCAGCGAGTTCACGGTGTTCCATTGACCTTCCGCGAGGGTTCGCTGACCCTGCACTTCGGCGGCCAGGGTCTCCGCGTCGGCGGAAGGCTTCGGGCCTCCTCGTGCCTTCTCTTCGGTCAAGGCCTGGTTGTAGGCCTGCTGGAATGAAAGGCCCTGAAATGCCTTGCCCTTCGTCTTGCCGTCCCAGGCCTTCCATGCGTCCATGCGTCCGGAACTGCTGATGAAGGCCTTCATCAAGTCGACCCGTCTTCCTGCGTCCTTGCGCATCGGACCGAGGTTGTCGGTCACGGTGTCCAAGGCATCCAGTTCAAGTTGAAGCCGCGAGGGAGAGTCGTTCTGGGCGGTGGCCACGGCGGTGATACCGCCGCTGACGAGGGCGAACCCGAGCACTGCGGCTCGAAGGGGGGCGAAAATCATGTCGGTCATGCTCCGGTTGGGTGTCTGTTTCAACGACCAGAATACCTCCGGCGGGTGCCGGACGCCTGGCCCGGCATCTGAACGCCCCGGTCGATCGAACCCGCTTGCATGACGATTCCCGCCACCGCGATCCCTTCGGGCTTCCAGATCCACGAGTTCGAACGGACCTTCGAATTCCAGCGGGGATTCACCGCCACCTGGGACGTCCTGATGAAGACCGAGACCTTCACCCGCGGGCAGCCCTGGCCGTACCGGGTGGAGTTCATCGACACCCCTCAGCCCGATGGGACGGTGGCCCGTGGGTTCGACGTCGGGACCTTGAACGCCCATCACGGGCCATTCCTGAACTTTTGCGGGGTGGTGTCGCGGGTCGAAGTGGCGGAGGATCGAGCATCGCGGGATCTGGAATACGCCTACGGAGCGTATGCACTCGCCTTTCGCCTCATTCGCCCGACTCGACTGGGAATCGACGTCGAGTCGACCGGAAAAGCCTCGTGCCGGGTCACCATCCGAGTCGAGTCCTTCGTCCGACCCTGGATCGCTTCGTTCTGGACGTTCGCCCAGCGTGGATTCTGGCTGGGATTCGGACCGGCACTCCGGCGGCAGATCCCGAAACCCACTGACAGGGTCTGAGTGCGAAGGGTTGGTGAATCAGCCGGTCCAGCCTGCGAGCATGATTCCCAGATCCGGGCCTCCCACCTGGCCGTCGCCGTCCAGGTCACCCGGGGTGCCAGAGCTACCCCAATACAGAAGCATGATTCCCAGGTCGGCCCCGTCGACCCGCCCGTCGCCGTTCAGATCCGGATCGGGGGCGGATGGTGCGGAGACGATCCAGTCCACCCGGTCGGTCATCCAGTCGGTCCGCGCCGCCTCGTCCCGGACCATGTCGGTGGAATCGGTGACGATGACGGAGATCAGATCGCCATCCTCGAGCGTGGCGATGGTGGCGAGGTCGAGCATCGAGGTCGTGGCGTTCGGAATCTCGATCCCGTCGTGTTCCCATCGGTAGTCGAGGCCGTGAAGCGGTTCGACCGCCACGACCGACGCGATGGCGTCCGCTGGAACGATCGAATCGGCGGGGATGCGATCTTCGATGAGGTCGACCACCTTCGAGAATTCGATGATCAGCGCTTCGCGCCCGGGCATGTTGAATCGTTGGTTGAGTTCCCGCATCATCGAGTTCGCGGTCGGACGAAAGAGTCCGAACTCGTGGTAGCCCGCACCTTCGAAAGTGTCGTGACCGCCGACTCCCGGCTGCACGAAACCCAACCAGCGAAACCACTTCGCGGATGAGCCCGCCATCTCATCGGCTTCGAGGGTCGAGATGTTGGCGGTGGACGGCTCGGTCCCGGTCCAGGTCGAACCGCCCCCATAGTGATACTCGTCGGCCAGATTGCCGAGAGAGTGTCCGAGTTCGTGGATCGCGACCTGCAGGCTCGCCGAGTTGTCGCTCGAGAACGTTCCGATGTCGTTTCCGCTGTATCCGGCGCCGCCGTACTTCGTGCTGTTGGCGACGGCGAAGATCTGATCCACGTCGGGAGCCGCGGCGGCGGCCTGTTCGGCGGCGGCGACGCTCACGCAGAGCAGGCGTTCCG
>CAJWFU010000169.1:0-5801 GCA_913031315.1 uncultured Phycisphaerae bacterium
CCCGAACTGCCGAGGTCGGGGCGAAGTGGTGACCGAACATTGCCACGACTGCCGCGGAAGCGGCCGGGTCTCGGTTCGGCGTACGCTGGAAGTCAGGATTCCTGCGGGAATCCGACACGGCCAGGTGATCCGAGTCCAAGGTGAAGGCGAACCACCGCGGCCTGAAGATCAGCCCGAGGGGACCGGCCCGCGAGGAGATCTTCACGTGGTCATCGCCACCGAAGAACACGAACGGTTCCAACGCGAAGGTGACGATCTGGTGACCGTGGTTCCCATGGCCTTCGCTCAAGCCGCCATGGGTGCGACGATCAACGTCAACCTGCTCGAAGGTGGCATCAAGGAATTGCAGATCAAGGCGGGAACCCAGCACGGCGAAATCATGCGAATTCCCGGCCACGGCTGCCCCAATCTTCGAAACACCGATCATCGCGGCGATCTGGTCGCGATTCTCCAACTGGTGGTTCCAAGGAAACTCGACGAAACCCAGCGTGAACTGCTGACCAGATTCGCCGAGACCGAGGAACTCGAAGTGGACCACAGCTCCCCCGGCTTCTGGTCCCGCCTGAAGGACACGTTCTCCTGACCCCTCCCCATCCCCCCCAATCGCTCCGAGCGACGGGAAACGCCCAATGAACGCCGAACACGAGACCGACGCCCCCGAAGAGGGACCCGCCAACGCAGAATCTGCGGAACGCACCACGGATCCCGCGGAAATTGACGCAACCCTGCTGGAGTTGGGGCTGTCCGACGAGATCATCGACGCTACGCCCGCGGAGACCCGGGCCGCGATGCATCAACTCGCGACGGAGCGACGGGAAGCCGACGACGCCCGGATGCGAGCCCTCGCTGATTTTCGAAACTTCCAACGACGTTCGATCGAGAATGAGAGCCGGGCTCGCCGAGAAGGAACGGCGGAACTCGTCCGGACCCTGCTCCCCGCGTTGGATCATTTCGATCTCGCCCTCCAGTCATCCGACAATGCGGCCGACCTGAATCAGGTCGTCGCGGGTGTCCGCATGGTCCGCGAGGAAATCGTCCGGGCGTTCGACAGCCAGGGCATCGCCGAAATCAATGCGACCGAAGGCAGCGAATTCGAGCCCGGACGACACGAAGCCATCGGGACCCTCCCGGCCGAACATCTCGAGAACGACCCCGCTCCCGGCTCCATCGCCATGACGGTCAGTGCCGGCTTCGCCATCGGCGACTACGTGCTTCGGCCCGCCAAGGTGATGCTGGTGGCTGGCGACGAACAGGCCTGAGAAAGTCGGACCCGATCAATGCCTACCTACGACTACGTCTGTGATGCCTGCGGACACGCGTTCGAACTCTTCCAGTCGATCACGGCAAATCCCAAGCGAAGTTGCCCGCAATGCCGGAAGCGAAAGCTTCGACGACTGATCGGCATCGGAGCGGCGATTCTGGTGGGCGGGAGATCCTCGGCCTCCGGGGAAGATCGTTCCTCCGCCTCCGGCGAAGGGGATTCCGGTTCCGGTGAAACCTCCAACGAGACTTCGTCGGCGACATCGGATTCTGAAACCAAGACCGATTCCGGCTCGGATTCGACGCCGGACCCCAAGACCTCGGAAAAGCAGATTTCCGGGTCGACGTCGACTCCGACCCATGAAGCCAGAGAGGGCCGAGGCGTCGGAAACCTCGTCGATGCGGCTCGCCGCCAGCGACAAGGCGAAAAAGCGAAGGCGACGAAGAGCAACCCCGGCAAGGCCGCAGGGAAGGGCGAAGGGAAGAAGCCATCCACGACCAGTGCCGCCAAGTCCGCCAAATCCGGAAAGGCCGGCGGTAAATCCGGAAGCGGTTCGGGCCGGGCCGCCTCCACCAAGAAGGCGGCACCCCGGCGAACCGGCAAGAAGTGACCAGGACGACTGCCGGCTGATGGGAAGGGTCTTCTCCGCCTGCTAGCATTCGATCATGCCTTCAAGATTCACCGGCCGGATTCTCGCCCACCTCGCCCACGAGAGCTACCGCCCGGCGCTCCTCTCCGACATCGCACGCCAGATGCAGATCGATTCAGACGACGGCGAAACCTTCGTCGAGGCGATCTCGATCCTCGACGAGGAGGGACGTCTGGAGGTCGGAACCGACGAGCGCGTCCGCCTCGCTTCGTACGGCGACCAGATGGAAGGTCGAATCAAGGTCAACGCACGAGGCTTCGCCTTCGTACGCCCGACCTCTCCCATGCGAGAAGGAGATCTCTTCATCCCGCCGGGGGAAACCCTCGACGCGATTTCCGGTGACATCGTCCGTTGCCGAGTCGTCCGACGCACCGATCACCGATCCCGTGGACGGGGTTCCGGGGACGCCTCCCGACGAGGGGTGGTCGGTCGGGTCGCGGAGATTCTAGAACGCGGCCGTACGACCTTCGCCGGCACGGTTCGAAAGCGAGGTCGCAACTGGGTGATCGAACCCGACGGAACCGACCTTCGTGATCCGGTCGTGGTTCGAGATCCGCACGCCAAGAACGCCAAGGCCGGCGACAAGGTGGTCTTCGAACTGGTCCAGCACCCCGACGAGCATGGCCTCGGCGAAGCGGTGATCACCGAAGTCCTCGGGGCCGCGGGAGAGCCCGATGTCGAAACCCGCGCGATCATCGCCGCCCATGGACTCCGCGATGGATTCGAGTCCGTGGTGGTCGACGAGGCCCGCGCGGCGGCCGCCAGTTTCGATACCGAACTCCTGGACGACGCGTTCACCGACCAGAAGGACCGGGAGGATCTTCGCGATCGGTTCATCTTCACGATCGACCCGCCGGACGCCCGTGATTTCGATGACGCCATTTCCATCGAACACGACCCGGTGGAGAATGAATGGGAACTTGGCGTGCACATCGCCGACGTCGCTCATTTCGTGGAAGTCGGAGCGGAGATCGATCTGGAAGCCGCAAAGCGCGGTAACAGCGTCTACCTGCCCCGCCACGTTCTGCCGATGATCCCCGAGCTTCTCTCGAACGGAGTCTGCAGTCTCCAGGAGGCGGTCCCCCGCTTCACCAAGAGTGCGTTCATCCGTCTCGACGCCAAAGGCCGGGTGGTCGGCACCCGACTGTCCCGGACAGTGATTCGGTCTCGCAAGCGACTCACCTACCTCGAAGCCCAGGCCCTCATCGACGGAGATCAACGCGAAGCCCGACAGCACGCCCGGACCGAGACCGTCTACGAACCCGACCTTCTTGACGCACTCCGACGCGCGGATCAACTCGCCCGGATCATTCGGAAACGTCGACTCGGCAGCGGGATGCTCGTCCTGGGTCTCCCGGAATTCGAACTGGTGTTCAATGATGACGGCCGAGTGATCGACGCCCAACCCGAAGATGGCGCCTACACCCACACCATCATCGAAATGTTCATGGTGGAGGCGAACGAAGCCGTCGCCCGGACGTTCGCCGATCTGCAACTCCCGCTTCTTCGACGAACCCACCCGGAGCCGACCTTCCACGATGTCGAAGAACTCCGCCAGTATGCGAGGATCGTGGGTTTCAATCTTCCGGAAGAACCCGATCGACACGACATTCGATCTCTGCTGGATGCCACCCGGGAAAGTCCCGCCTCGCGAGCCATCCACTTCTCGGTGCTCCGAACGCTCACCAAGGCGATCTACTCCCCGGCTCTGATCGGTCACTTCGCCCTCGCCAGCGACCACTACGCACACTTCACCAGTCCGATCCGTCGATATCCGGACCTGCTGGTTCACCGAGCGATCGATGCATTCCTCGACCATACAAATGGCGAAGGAAAGGTCCCGGGAGGCAAGGCGCGACAAAAGCTCCGTGAACTCCTCGCCGGCGACAGTCGGATTCTCGATGAGAACCAACTCTTCGAGGTCGGCAATCACTGCGGGGATACCGAAGGCACCGCGGAAAAGGCCGAGCGGGAGCTCAGAACCTTCCTCGTCCTGCAGTTCATCGCGGAAGAACATCTCGGCGATGAACTTCCGGGAATCGTCACCGGGGTGAATCCCAATGGATCGATCCACGTCAGTCTCGACCGCTACCTCGTCGATGGACTGGCGAAAGCCGGCGAAATCTCAGCCGGCTCCCAACGCGAAGACCGCTGGGATCGGGATGAACGTTCCGGGCGGCTCGTGGCGCGACGCAGCGGCGCCAGCGTGGGACTTGGTGATGCCGTCCGGGTGAAGGTCATGAGATCGGATCCGGATGCCCGCCAACTCGACCTTGCCATTCTTGAACTGGTGGAACGCGCCCCCATGGTGGCTGCGGGCCGTGGCCGCAAGGGAGGCTCCAAAAACGAGAAGGGTCGAGAATCCGGGAAGAACGGGCACGCCAGCAAACGAACCGAAGGTGGCGGAGGACGCGGACGCGGCCGTCGCGGAGGTGGTGGAAAACGGCGTTGACCTCCCACCCCGGAACTAGTCTTGACATTCTCTGTTTTTCGCCCGCCGCATCCGGATTCCGAGGCATATCCCGGTAAGAGGACGGTGTGACATCGGCGACGACCCCACGGATTCCAACCAGCAGGACCCGATCGAAGATCCAGATTCATCGGAAGATCGACTGGGTGATCGTCGGCGGGGAAATTTCCCCTCCACCAACCGATCCTGGATCCTCTTCCAATTGGGCAGGGGCCCCGAAGGCGAAGCGGAAGTCGCGAGGCACGTGACGAGCCTGTATCTCAAGCCACTCACCCGCTACGCCTACTCGTTGAAGAACATGGATCCCTCGGACGCCGACGATCTCGTCCATGATTTCCTCGCGGTTCGGATCCGCCGCCCCGACTACTTCGGCGATTGGGAGAAGTCGGGGCGTCCACTTCGAAGATGGCTCATGAACGGTTTTCTGTTCCTGATGCGATCTCAGAGGCGCCAACTGGCGAACCGCCGACGTATCGAGGAGAGCCTGGCTCGGCAGTCGACCTCCGACCATGAAACCGACGCAGATGCCTTCGCCCGATTCGAGCGACTTTGGACGGTGAATCTCATACGACGAGCCATCGACGAGACTTCTCAATCCTGCATCGACTCCGGACTCGATGACCATTGGGAGGTGTTTCGGCGGCACCACATCGATGCCGTTCCATTCCGGCGCATCGCGGAACAACGAGGGGAGTCTCCTCGTCGCGTCGCAAGAATGAGTCGAACCGTGGTCGAGAGACTTCGAAGGAACATTCAGAAACTGCTGGAGCGAGACGGTGTGGACTCCGGTGCTGTTGGTGAAGAAATCGGTCGACTTTTAGAGGTGCTCCAATGAATGATGATCGAGATATCGAACGATCTGCGTATGACCTGCTCAGTCTCGCGTCGGGGTCTTGGAACAGTCTTGATTCGTTGCTTTTGAAGGTCGAATCGGATCCGGATTCATGGATTGAAGACACCTGCGATCTTGTGAACCTTCCCCGGAATCCGGCCGACGCTCTGGCCCTCTCGATCACCAGACTGGTGGAACTTCGAGGTTCAGTCCGCACCGCATGGGACGAAGGCGGCGATGCCGATCTTCTCCTTCTGGCGAATCTGCTGATCATCATGCTCGGCATCGCCAAGGGGGAGGACCTGGGCTCGGGTACGCGAATGGAGAACGAACATGTCATCTCCGCACTGGCGGTGATTCTCCCTCCCAGTTGGGACACCGTCCTGAATCTCGCCCTCAGCAGCCCCAAGCTGGACCGACCGGAGCAACGTTCAACCGGATGAAGGGTGGACGCCGAGCGGGAATCCGGATCGGCGACGGTTCAAACGGAGTCGAGAAACAACTCTTCTTCAAGTGTGAACCAGATGGACTTCTCCTCGATCGACTGCCGCAGAATCCCTTGCAGGAAACGCGCTGCGTCGAAATCACC
>CAJWFU010000170.1:0-5762 GCA_913031315.1 uncultured Phycisphaerae bacterium
GAATGCGGTCGGACCCAGTCGACCACCTGGCGGTATCGGTTCACCTCACGCATCGTTCGCATCAGTTCCCATCGCCATCGGACCTGGAAGGGAACCCCTTCGAAGATCTCGCCCGCGAGCATGTTCACGACCGCCGCGTCCACTTCCAGCGGTCCGCGTCCACTCACCAGCAGTTCCCGGAACGAATGATCGTAGAAGTTGGAGATGAGTGACAGGAAACAGTGCCGAAGCCGCTTGACCCGCCGACCGAAGCTCACGCTCGCCGCTCTCGCGCTCTGGCGGCCATCTTCGACCGCGACGATCTTCGCCGCCGCCTGCACCCCGCTGTCGATGCCCAGGCTCACGCCGGTCGACCAGACGGGGTCGATGAATGCGGCCGCATCCCCGATCATGAACCACCCGTCACCCGCGTAGGGAGCACAGTTGTACGAGAAGTCTCCGACCACCTGATTGGTGGCCGGCCCCTCCGCGCCTCTCATGCGTTCGGTGACGATCGGACACTGCTCGATGCACCATGCGAGTCGTTGTTTCGCGGGGACGGGAATTCGCCGGGCATGCTGTTCATCGACCACGACCCCGACACTGGTGGTCTTCTCGTCGATCGGAATCATCCAGAACCACGCTTCCCGGCACATGGCCAGGGTCGCGAATCCAAGGCGGTCGCCGCTGGGCCGTTCCACGCCTTCGAAATGCTCGAAGTAGGAGACGTTGCGATATCCCTCGAGCAGTTTCCGGGTTCCGAAGTGCCGGCCCAGAACGCACGCCTGACCGCTCGCATCGATCAACCACGCCGCCCGGACCTCCCCGGAACTCAGGCGGAGCCGGACATCGCCTTGCGCGACATGATCGATGGCCTCGACCGATTCACCGAACCGATAGGTCGCTCCGGCCTCCATCGCGGTATCGGCGAGCATCTGGTCGAAGACCGACCGCCGGATGTTGAACGTCTCCTTGATCGTGTCGCCGAGCATCCGTTCGAACGGAATGGCGACCGGTTCGCGCCGTCCGTCGCCGAAGGTGATTTCAAGCCCGCGCTTCCTCACATGAGGGAGAGCACGGATCTTCTCCATCAGACCGAGGCGCTCCATCATCCGATTGGTGTGCGGGAGCATCGATTCACCGATTCGGAACCGCGGAAACGATTCCTTGTCGATCACCAGGACGCGGCGACCGGCCCGAGCCAGTTCGAGCGCCGCAACGCTGCCCGAGGGACCTGCTCCGATGACGATCACGTCGTAATGTTCGGCGGCGTCGGGACGGGAAATCATGCGCCCGAACCATTCAGCGGCCGGAAGCCCGCACATTCGATCTCGACCAGGAGCTCCGGCCGACACAGTCCCTGTTGCCGGATGATCACTCGTGGCCCCGCGCCGATGGCCGAGAGCACCTGCTCCTCGTGCGAAAGGTCGGGGAGGTAGACCAACCAGTCATCGAGGTCTTCGGGCCTCGCTCCCGGCCAGGCCGCGTCCACCACCACGGCGAGATTTCGAAGCGTCTCGGTCAGCTGCCCGTCGAATGCTTCGAGGTGAGCGGAATCTTCGCCGACCACACTCGCGGTACCGCTGACCAGGAGCCCCTCTCGGCCGCCGACCTGCATGGTCGCCGCTCGGGCGAAGACCGGAGGCGGGTCACCGAAGCGGGACGAATAGGCATCGGGCATCACCTGGCGGGGATTGTCGATGCATCGGGGGCGTCCCGGGCCGTGCAGCAGATGCACGACGAGGTCCTCGCCTGCATGCCCCACTCCGGATGCCGCCGGGTAGATCACCGGTGATCCCATCGAGTCGGTGAACCCGTGATATCGACCCGCATTGAAGACCATGTAACGATCTCGATTCTCTCGGACTTCTGCCGTGGCCCGGTCCGCGGGGTCATTGATCCCGGGAATGAAATTCCAGGCCCGCAGGAGCTGATCCTGGGTGAGACCATCGAGCAGCCGTCGATACGCATCCCGGGTCGCCGCTTCGAAACACGCGGCTCCCATGGAGGCAGCGCCTTGGACTCGCACCATCCGGTGCCCGAATCGAGGGTCGAGTTCCGGGCAGTCGAGAAACTGGCCGACCCACGCCGGGAGATCGGTCCCTGCTCCGGCCGCGGACCAGGGAACCGCCGAACGAGGAGTCGTCCTCGCCGGCACGCGGCGACCTCGAAGCTCGCGGTTCTTTCCGACCGTCTCGATCTTTTTCACAACTTGTCGAACGTCAGACGAGGTCCTCATGGATTCGATCATACCGCCTTGATGGCGGCACTCCCCGACCCACCGGCTTCATCCCGAGCCCCGATGGTCACGGAAAAATCACCGGTGACCGCGTTTGCGACCGCGAGCAACGGACCGACGGAATGCCGTTCCACCACCTCTTGCCCGGTCTTCAGATGGTTCCCGGGCGTCGCTCGAGCCACCAGACGATCTCCCGGTCCCTCGCTCGCGTGATCCGCACCGCAAAAGCAGACCTCGCTTTCTGTGTCCTGCAACGCCATTCGCCAGGCATCGACGGATCCACGCCAGCCCTCTCGAGGCGGCCAGACGATTCGCGTGGATGCCAGATCCGCTCGAATGGTTCCGCTTCGAGCGGCGGCCGCGGAACGTCGTTCCAGTACCAGTGCAACCGCTCCTTCAGCGGTCGGCCGTTCATCGAGAAGCCTCAGGCGTCGAAGAATGGAGCGAATTCGCGGATGGGTCTCTTCGGCCGCGACCACGATCGCCCGATCGGCCTGACCGCTTGCGAGATGCCGCCGGGCCAGATGCAGCGCCTCGATCCCAGCAAGCCGGGTCCCCGAGGTGGAGAGCGTGAGGCCCTCGATCCCCAGGCCGAGACTCAACTGAGCACTCCCGATGTTGGGGACGCTCTCCGCGAAGTGAAGTGGATTGCCGGCACCAAGGCCGTCACGGATCAGCTCGTCGTAGAAGTCGAGGGTGTATTCGGAAGCTCCGAACCTCGTGCCCACGAAGGCCGCGGATGAACGAATCTCCGCTTCCCCGAGACCGGCGTCATCCGTGGCCAGTCGCCCCGCCGCTCGAACCAGTTGGGCGAACCGCGCGAGCCGACGAACGGCGCGAGGATTGTCCAGACCCTCCAATGCTTCCGGTTCGAGACCGAGTTCGCCGTCCCGAATCGAGGCCGAGTTCGAGGAAGGCACGAGAATCCCGACTCCAGTGACCACCACGTCATCCAGAGCGTGGATCGGGGGTGCGGACGGCGTCGGTTCCGTGACCGACATCGATTCGATCTCGATCGCGGCATCCGCCCCGCCGAAGCCGAGCGAAAGCACCACACCCCGATCGACCGTTCGATCCCGGGGCGAGGTCACGAGATCCAGAGTGGGAAAGGACTCTCGATCCGCGGTGGCGTTGGCGGCGCCGGGAATCCGACCGGTTTCCATCGACGCGATCAGAACCGAGAGTTCCACCGCCCCGGCCGCCCCGAGGGTGTGGCCGATGCGACTCTTCAGAGCGGTCACCGGAATGGACGGAAATCGTTCCCCGAACGCGGCCTGCATCGCGGCATGCTCGGCGGCGTCGTTGGCCGGGGTCGAAGTCGCATGGGCAATCACCAGATCGGGCGGTGCGACCGCGGCCTCGCGGATGGCTCGGGCCGCACCCCGTCCGTCGGGGATCGGCTGCGTGAGGTGATGGGCGTCGCTCGCCGCACCCCAACCGAGCACCCGTGCCAGTGGCGAAGCTCCTCGCGCCCGAGCGTCGGGGGCACGCTCGAGCACGAACACGCCGTAGCCCTCACCGACCCTCATGCCTTCACGATCCACGGTGAAAGGGCGAAGCGGACCCTCTGCGATCAACCGCAGACATGAGAAACCCGCGAAAGCGAACTCGCTGATCGGGTCATAGGCGATGGCGATCGCCAGGTCGCATTCGTCGAGGAGCAACGCGGTCGAGGCAAGGGCCATCGCACTGACCCCGGACGCACAGGCGGCCGAAATCGTGCTTCCCCCCAGGGGGAGTCCGGTGTCCCGCAGAGCCGCCCGAGTGACGGTCCCGGTCAGTGATCCTGCATAGTCCGCGAGGTCATCGGTCCGCATCGCGCGTCCGAGGTGACGCATGCCACCAAGCGTGGTCCCGAAGATCGATTCCACCCGACGCGGGCGTCCAGCATTCATCGGCGGCACGCCATCGCGCAGGCCGGCCTCCTCCATCGCCTGCATGATGGTTCGCTGAAGGAAACGCTCCGCCCGATCGCCGTCGCCTCCCGGGTGCGGCTCGGCCTCGAACGCCTGGGCAGCTCGGACCGGCTGCGATGGCTCGCCGTCGACCGCCATGAAGGTCGATTCGATCGCCGGAGCCGCGTCGATTCGGACCTCGTCGCGAAGCATCGCCTCCAGAATCGCATGGCGCCCCTCTCCGAGGGAGCAGCAGGCCGCCGCGGCCGTGATGACCACGTCCTCGGAATTCGCCACTGACGGACTCATGATCCCGATTCCGAATCCGATCCCGGGAGGCTGACCGCCACCGCCCCCAGCGCGACGACGTCACCGCTCACTCGGGCCTCGAACTCGAAACGATGAATCGTCCCCATCGAGCGATCGAGTTCCACCGAGAGTTCGACCTCCGCCGGGGGTTCCACCGGGCGTTTGAACCGCGCTTCCTGAAGGACGAGCATTCCCCGGCCATCGCCCCCGAACGCCTGATGCGCAACGGCTCCGGCGAGTTGCGCGGCGGCTTCCACCAGCAGCACCCCGGGGACCAACGGGTGACCGGGAAAATGCCCACGCAGAAAATCCTCGTCTCCCCGGACACGCCAGCAACCTCGGCCTCGTTCAGGACCGAGTTCATGGATCTGATCGAGGAATCGAAATGGCTCGCCGTGAGGAAGCGAGCGCAAGGCGAGATCGAGCGAGGTCGGATCGGTGGTCATCCGGCTTGCCGAAGCTCTTCGACGAAGTCCACGAAAGCCCCGACCGTGGCCATCGTGTCCCGACCGAGTCGGTCATTGGGAATCTTGATCCCGATTCGCTTTTCCGTGCCGGTCACCACCATCAGGAGATCGAGGGAATCAAGCCCCAGCTCGTCGCCGACCAATGGTGTGTCCGGACTCAGATTGATCGCCCCGAGCTTGAGATCGGTTCGGAGCACGTCGCAGACGGTTTCGAAGAGTTCGTTCTGGGAATCGGTCATGGTCAAGAGTTCGTTCTACCTTCTCACCGCCAGCGGGCGACGGCTATCCGGGCTCCGATCAGGAAGATCACGGTGGTGACCGCAATCAGGCCGAGGGCCGGTGCGATCCGTCCAAACATCGAGGCGAGCGTATCGCTCGGAGTCGTATACCAGAGTACCTGTTGGAGAGCCCCGATGGACCTTGCATTGAACGCCCAGTCGCCGACCGCCTGCAAAGACTGCGGCATGAGGAAGGTCGGGATCATGCTGCCACCGATGGCACTCAGGACCAGGACCGCGATGGTCCCGATCGTCGTCTGCTGCCGGCGGGTCCGGGCGATCCCCGTGATGAACATCCCGAGTCCCGCGGCCCCGGCGGCGATCGCGGGAAGCAGGATCGCGAGGCAGACCAGTTGTCGGAAGGAGAAGAACCGGACGTCGAAGACCAGGGCCGCCCAGCCGAGCATCGCGATGATCTGGGCCATGCCCACCAGGATCGAAAAGAAGAACCGGTTCAGGACCACCGCCCAGGGACCGATTCCCGAGGCCTTCAACCGGTCGAGAATTCCGCGTTCATGCTCCTCGAGGAGCCAACCCGTGGTGGAAAGGGCGCTGAACAGCATGAACATCACTCCGATCGCCGCGGTGTAGTAGG
>CAJWFU010000171.1:0-5750 GCA_913031315.1 uncultured Phycisphaerae bacterium
GCAGCGACTGGAGCGTGCCGAACTGGCCCGCCGCCCAACGGGGAACGACCTCCCTCTCTGGCCCGACGTTCTGCGGGACCTGGGCTGGCGGACCCACCACGTCGGTAAATGGCACTGCGGAAGACCCTGGTTTGAACGAAGCTTCGAGAGCGGGGAATCCGTTCTGTTCGGGGGCATGGGAAGCCACTGGACATTGGAGGTCGAAGATCATCCACTCGTCGGCGACCCCGCGAAGCGACGACTCCGCCGCTACAGCACCGAGGAATTCGGTGGTGCCGCAGTCGACTTCCTGCGATCACACGCAGCCGACGAACCCGACCGCCCTTTTGTTCTCTCCCTGTGTTTCACCGCGCCCCACGATCCTCGCACATCACCCGAGGAATCAGAGGCCGAGACGCGGGCCGCGACGATCGGGCTGCCCGGAAACCTGCTTCCCGTCCATCCGTTCGACAACGGGGAAATGACCATTCGGGACGAGGAGCTTCTTCCCTGGCCTCGAACGACGACCGCGGTGCGGCGAGAGATCGCGTTGTACGAACAGATGATCGAAGCCATCGACCGACAGGTCGCCGCCGTTCTCTCCGCCCTCGACCAGACGGGACTTCGGGACGAGGTGCTGGTGATCTTCGCCGGCGATCACGGACTCGCGCTGGGAAGCCACGGCCTGCTCGGGAAGCAGAACCTGTACGAGCACTCCATGCGGGCACCCTTGATTCTCGATGGCGCGGCGTTCTCGAACGGTGGCGTGCGACGGGACTTCGCTCATCTCCACGATCTGGCCCCGACGATCCTCGCCGCCGCCGGTGTATCGCCTCCCGACCGCATGGATGGTCAGGATCTGCATCGACCCACGGGGCGGGACGGCGTCCTGACCCGATATCGCGACGCACAACGAGCGTGGCGAGGCGACCGATTCAAGATCATCTGGTACCCCGCCATCGACCGCTGGCAGGTGTTCGACCTGTCCATCGACCCCGAGGAGATCGTCGATCTCGCCCGGGACCCGGGTGAAGCCGACCGAATCGCCGCCCTGCGGCGTGAACTTCAAGCAGCCCGTGATCGATGCGGCGACGATGTCATCCTGCTGGTCGAGGAGACCAGGTCCGAGACTTTTGATGCGGAAGCCGCCAACGCGGCCCGATCCGCCAAACGACCGCACTGGAGACTCCGTTGAACCCGCTTGTGATTCCTCCCGGCCTTCCGATTCTCGCCCGCGGCAACGGGTGGGCGGTGGTGGTCAAGCCCGCCGGCCTGCGTTCCGTCCCCGGCCGAGCCGAGGACGCCACGGACTCGGTGCAGACTCGCATTCAGCACGTCTTTCCCAAGGCGGACGGAGCGATCACCCCCCATCGACTCGACGTGGAGACGAGTGGACTCATGGTGGTCGCCCTCAACCGGCGGGTTCTTCGTGGCATCGCTCGACAATTTGAAAAACGAAAGATCGGGAAGGCATACGAAGGCGTGCTCGAGGGCGAGGTCGAAGCGGAGAAGGGCGTGATCGAACTTCCACTTCGCGTGGACTGGCCCAACCGCCCCCGACAGATGGTCTGCCACGAAGAGGGGAAGCCATCCCGAACGCTCTGGCGGGTCCTGAATAGAACCCCAGGTAGAACCCACGTGGAATTCCGGCCGGAGACCGGGCGCACTCATCAGTTGCGGGTTCACGCGGTCACCCCCGTCGCCGAAGGAGGCCTCGGCGCACCGTTCCTCGGCGACACCCTCTACGGAGATCCCGAATCCGCCCCTCGACTTCATCTGCACGCGACCCGGCTTTCATTCTTCGATCCGCAGCTCGGGGTGCCGATGCGATTCCACTCGGTGCCACCCTTTGGAATCGAACAAGACCGCGGAGGTTGATACCCTCCGACGGGGACCTGTGGCGGAATTGGCAGACGCAGCGGCCTTAAAAGCCGCGGCCGTGAAAGCGGCGTGAGGGTTCGATCCCCTCCGGGTCCATTGAATCAACGTGATTGCACTTTCAGAACATCGCGTGGTCCGAATCGTCGTCCTGTGCGCGCTCTACGTCGCACAAGGGGTCCCGTACGGCTTTCTCACGGTCACCCTGGCCGCAGCCCTGGTGGAGGGTGGACTCGATGCCGGCCAGATCGGGGGCATCTTCGCGCTCGGCACCTTGCCGTGGGCGTTCAAGTGGGTCTGGGGTCCGTTCGTCGATCGGTTCGGAAATTCCCGGTTCGGAAGACGTCGGCCGTGGATCCTCGTGGCCCAGGCTGGCATGGTCCTTTCGCTGGTGGCCATGTGGATGATTCCAGAACCCACCGTGGCGTTGGGTCTCCTCGGCACGATGGTGGTGATTCACAACGTGTTCAACAGCCTTCAGGACGTCTGCGTGGACGCCCTCGCGGTCGATCTTCTCCCCCCGGAGGATCGAGGCAAGGCCAGCGGGCTGATGTACGGGGCGAAGTATCTGGGAACCGCGATCGGTGGCGGCGGACTTTCCGTTCTGGCCTACCGGTACGGATTGCACTCGGCCTTCGCCGGCATGGTCGTGATCGTGGCCGCCATCGCCATGCTTCCACTCTTCACCGTGGAACGCCCGGGGGATGCCCCCTGGCCCGGGACCGGCCCGAGTGATGACGCGACCTCGGATTCGGATCAGCCCCATCCCGAGAACGCGGCCCCCGCCTCCATCGGCTCATTGCTCCGACAGCTCGCGCTGGCGTTCGGAAATCGACCGGCGATCGTGACCGCGGTGGTCGCGATGCTCGCCACCGCGGCGAGCGGCCTCCTCGCCCCGATCGGTGCCATCCTCTTCGTGCGGGAGTTTGGATGGACCCAGGAGGAATACGGAGCGACCACCGGAGGCGTCGCCGTCTTCGCGGGCCTGATCGGCTCGGTGGGTGGCGGCTTCCTCGCCGACTTCGTCGGTCCTCGACGGGTGGTCGCGGTCTGCAGCCTGATCCTCGGTGGTCTCTTGCTGTTCTTCGGGCTGGAAGTCATCCCGAAGCGAGTCACATCGACCGCGGCGGTCGAGATCACCGCAGGGTCGAGTCCGGAGCTCGAACCCGACGGACGGAACGTTCTCGCAGCGTCGATTCCGCCCCTGGCCGAGCCAGTATCAACCACCACCAATGACGGGCTTGAAGGCGTGCCCATCGGCGACGCCCCCCCCTCCGCCGACCCCAGCACCGGAGATTCGACCTTCGTCGCCTATCTGATCATCGAGGCATTGCTGATCGGCGCCATCAACGCGGCCTTTTTCGCGGTCTGCTTCGGGGTCTGCCGACCGGAAGTGGCCGCCACCCAGTTCACCGCGTACATGGCCATGATGAACCTCGGAATGTCCGGTGCCCAGGGCCTTTCCGGGATGGTCGCCGCGTCCCAGGGCATCGCCGGCGCCTGGACCATCGGGGCGATCGCACAGTTCTCGGTCGCGGCCCTCATCCCCCTGACCCTGCTGACAACCCGGATAACCGTATCCGGACGTCCACAGAAGGGCTGAATCACCGCAAGGTCGGCCAGTGTCCCTATAGTGTTCTTCCCGGATCGTCGCGGTCTTCAACCGCCGGCGGGCCGGCGGGCCAGCGTGCCCACCCTGATCCTGGTCCTCCCGCAGTGGAAAAGGACGTCGACGGACCCTGTCCGTCCGGATCGGCGGCGGTACGCAGCCCCCCATCTCTGTTGCCCAACCCTCCCGTCGGGGGGCTTGAAAAGGGTGACACCACGACCCCGTGGAAATGGAGCCGTCGCTTCCGTTCCACCGAGCCGCTGGAGGCCCGTCCACCATGATTTCTGAAAACCGACAAGCAGCTCTTCGCCCCGTCGACCAAGCTGGAGACCGTCAGGTCGCCGACTTCGAGACCCCGCAGAAGTTCAAGGCTGTGACCCGAACCAATGTCTCGGCCTGCCCGGAATGGGAATCGCTGGATGACGATCTCCGAGAAGGCATCGAAGTGGTCTCCGCCGTCCTTCCCTTTCGCACCAACCAGTACGTGATGGAAGAGTTGATCGACTGGAACGCGGTTCCTGACGATCCGATCTTCCGGCTGACGTTCCCCCACCGGGACATGCTCAGCCCCGACCAGTTCGATCGGATCAAGACCCTCATGGCCGGGGATGACAAGGATGCGCTCAAGGCGGCCATCCGCGACATCCAGCTCGAGCTCAACCCGCATCCCGCGGGCCAGATGACCCACAACGTTCCCACGGTGAACGGCGAGCCGGTTCCGGGGATCCAGCACAAGTACGACCAGACCGTGCTCTTCTTCCCTGCCGCCGGCCAGACCTGCCACGCCTACTGCACCTTCTGCTTCCGCTGGGCCCAGTTCGTCGGCCTCGACGACATGAAGTTCGCGAACAAGGACATCGAGCAGCTGATCGGCTACCTCAAGGAACACCCCGAAGTCTCCGACGTGCTTTTCACCGGCGGCGACCCGATGGTGATGAAGGCCAAGATCTTCGCCCGCTACATCGATCGCATTCTGGAGGACCCCGAACTCGGTCACATCCAGACCATTCGAATCGGCACCAAGAGCGTGGCCTACTGGCCGCAGCGTTACGTGACCGATGGCGATGCCGAAGATCTTCTGGACTGCTTCCGCCGCATCATCGCCAGCGGACGGACCCTGGCGATCATGGGTCACTATTCCCATCCGGTGGAACTCTCGACTCCCATCGCCCAGGAGGCGATCCGTCGCATCCGCGATACCGGCGCCAACATCCGGATGCAGAGCCCGCTGATCCGCCACGTCAACGACGATGCCGAGACCTGGGCCGAAATGTGGAACACCGGCGTGCGACTCGGTTGCATTCCGTACTACTTCTTCGTCGAACGGGACACCGGCGCCCGCGGGTATTTCGAAACCCCGCTCCACGAGTGCCACCGGATCTATCAGGAGGCCTACCGCCAGGTGAGTGGCATCGCCCGGACCGTTCGCGGCCCGTCGATGTCCGCCTTCCCCGGCAAGGTGCACGTCCTCGGGGTGCAGGACGTGGGTGGCGAGAAGGCCTTCGTTCTGGAATATCTCCAGAGCCGACGCGGGGATCTCGTCCGCCAGCCCTTCTTCGCCAAATTCGATCCGGAAGCGACCTGGTTCGACCAGCTCGAACCCCTGACCGAACGTGACGTGAAGTTCTTCCCCGGTTCCTGGCCGGAACTCACGGGCGAGGTCGAAGGCACCGTTCCGCTGACCGTCACCGCGGACTGACACCCGCCGAAGCAGATGAAGGGGCCGGTCCCATGGACCGGCCCCTTTTTTTTCGAGTCGCCGACGAATACCCCGTCAGCGGAGCGCCGGCCGGGGCGTCAATCCGTGCCGATGGCACGGTCGTAGAACGCACCGAGGTCCCGGTCCAAGGCTTCGCGACTCTCCTCGTGGACGTACATCATGTGACCCGCGGGGTAATACGCCCGTTCGATTCGTTCACGGTCCGAGGGCTCGAGCTCCATGTGGTTGAAGACCCAGTCCGCCGCGAAGGGCGGAGTCGCCATGTCGTACCAACCTCCGGCATGAAAGACTCGGAGATCGGCATTCCGCACCATGGCCGAGCGAAGATCCGGCGCCACATCCACGTAGCGGTTCTCCCATCGCGAGTAGTCCCAGGGATGGACCCGGCCGGTGAGGATCTCGTAAGGAAGATCACTGCGGAATTCGAGTTCGCGACGGACGTAGTCATTGAGGGCGGCGGTGTACGGCCCACGGATCGCTTCCATGCTGGGATCGAAGTCCGGGGACTGCCCGGCCGCCCGCACGTCCCGACCCTTGAATCTCGAATCGAGGCGACCGACGGTC
>CAJWFU010000172.1:0-5735 GCA_913031315.1 uncultured Phycisphaerae bacterium
ACCGATTGCATCGCCGATTCCCTTTCGGAGATCTTCGGGAACGGAGATTCCCGTCTTGCGTTCGAGGTTGTCGAGGCCGCGATCGACTTGGGAGCTGGCTTCTTGCCTGGCTTTGGCGGCGAGGACGTCGGCTCCGGCCTTCTGCAAGGCGGCGGCGAAGGCCTCCTGATCCAGGGTGATCGACGGGTCGTCGATCCGCCCGGAGATCATGATTCGGATCGGAAGCTCTGGAATGTTCGCGCTCTGATCTCCGATGCGGATCGTGCTGTCTCGAAGCACGACCTCGAGCGGGCCCTCCAGCGTGACCAGGGGCCTCAGCGCGAACGATCCGGCGATCAGTGCATCGATCGTGCCTCCGGAGAACGGCGGATTCTCTTTCTGAACCAGTTGCTTGACGATCTTTCCCGCAGGCATGCCGTTGATCCGGACGTCGAACCGATTCTCGCCTTCGATTCTGGCGAGCCGCCCGAGGGAGAGATCCGCAGAGATCGACTGGTCGCTTGAACGCAGTTCCACCGACGCAGGGGCATCCACCAATCGCGGTTCGGTGGAAAGAGAAACCAGAGTGAGGTCGTAACTCGGCATCCTGTTCTCTGAACGTCGAATGCCCTTGGCTTCAACGCGGCGGACCAGCAAGCGAGGCGCTTGATCGAGGAGGTGTGGGGCGTGAACCCCGGCGTATCCGTGAAGGTCTACCTGTTCGCGGAGCCAGGCCTCGAAGCCGACTTCATCGGTGGCAGGATCCGGAGGGGTGCTGTCTCCAGTCCCCGCGCTGGGCATGCGTCCGGCCAGATCTTCGACCACCCGACGAATCTGGTCGAGTCGCTCCTTCCATTCCTGGGCGGTTTCAAGGTAGTCCTCGAGATTGCCCTCGGGCGGAGGTGCGGGTGCGTCGGGGCCAGATTCGGTTTCATCATCGGTCTTGGCGGGAGACTCGACCCCAGCTTCGTAGATGGCTCCGGGAGTTTTCCTCGGGGTGTCGAGGAGGGCATCCGAGACGGCCACCAGGTCGACGGCCAACCGCTTTCGGAGCACCGCTCCGAGATCCAGCGACGCGGCGAGGAGGCTTGCCCGAACGAGATCCCGATCGAGTGATTCCCGATCGGACACCGCGAGTCCGACGATTTCAGCGCGTCCCTCGAACCAGGCGATTCGAACGTCCTCGACGTCGACCGTGGCTCCGTTCGCTCGCGTGAGCGAGGAGGCAAGGATCTGCCGTGCCATCCCATCCGAGAGGATCCAACCGGCGGTGACCACGAGGATCAGGAAGACCCCGGCGATGATCGTCCCGGAGACCCGGATCGGCGAGCCGCGTCGTTCCGACATGGCGGCGAAGCCCCCTTTTGGAATGCCCCCGAAGAGGATCCAGGCGGCCCAACGAATCGGGCGACGTTCCATCACCGCACGGAAGGCGTCGCTTCCCTCTTCCAGTCCGCCGAGAATCCGGCGGAGTCGGACCACCATCTTCGAAACCACCAGGCCGAGCATGATTCCCACCATGAGGCCGAGGAACATTCCGCCGGTCGAGAGGTAGTGATCGAACCCGAGCCAGGCGGTCACCGGTCCGTTGGCGAGCATCGAGGCGAGTGGTCGAGTCGGCCCGTCGATCAGGATTCGTCCGAGCTCGAAGGCGATCGGAGCGGACGCGATCGAGAGAAGCTTGGTCCCGGTCGCGATCAATCCTGCGAGGAAGAGATTCGCATTCAGGATCAGAAGCAGCACCAACAGCCCGATGGCGGTGACCGTGCCTCCGTTGGTCACCGGCAGAAAGCCCAGCAAGGATCCGAGGATGCAGGCGAAGAGCACCTGGAACGGAGTCGCGGTGCCGATGAGGGTTCGAAGAAACTTACGAATAGTGAGCATGTTTGGACTCCCGGTTCCGGAGAGTACCCGGGCTCCGGCGCGGTACGCTTCCTTCGTCGGACCTACCGGAGCCCCTGCCATGTCGATCCACCGTCATCTGTTCGTTCTCGCCGCATTTCTCGTCGCTGTCAGCGCTGGGTGTTCATCCCAGGATCCAGTGGGTGTCCGCCTGACTCTTGATGATTCAGGGGCTGGAACCGTTTCGGTCGCGGCACTTTCGCTTCCGGAGGCCACGGTGGACCTCGTGGATGGCAGCGAGAAGGTGAAGTGGGATCTCCATGCACGGCTGGACGTCATCACCGGGAAGTTCACCAGTGCCGATGGTCTGACGATCGAGGATTTTCAGGTGAACACCGCCAGGTTCGGCAAGGACGGCGGATCCATGCGACTGCTTCTCCCCTGTGGGAAGGATGCTCGATGGTTCCAATCCCTGCACGTGGCGAGTGAGGATCGTGCTCGTTTGCAGGATGCGATGGGGTACGCGATTCAGGAAGTCGAACTCCACGAGAACATCACCATCACGGTGGAGATCAAAGGGGCTCGAGTCGCAGGAAGCCTGATCAGCCCGGTTCCCCGGGTCGCGGTCACTTCAAAGAAGGCGACCTGCACCATGGTGGTTCCCATCGATATTCTCGAATCGCGTCGTGAACCGATGAATTTCGTGGTGAATTGGGAATGGCCCCGCCCGGTAGGCGGGGATTCCAACTGACCTCGGAGTCACTCCGTGACACCGACCAGTCTTCGGCGTTCGACCGGGGCTCCGGGTGCGAGAGGCGACGGTGCGCCGGTGGCCCACGCCGAATGAAGATCCGCAAACCAAGGTGAGCCCGGATCCCCGGACTGTCCGCCGGGCGTGGTCAGCAGACCATCGTCGAGGTGTCCGGGTGAAGCGACGAATCTGGCGCTGGCACCGAATCGTCGTGCCTGCACTCGGACCGCTCCCCAATGTCCAGGCTGCGGTACGGACGGAAGATCAAAGCGATTTCCGATCCGGGGGTCCATGCGTCCGAGCGGATGTGCGGCGAGATTGCGATTGCGTTCGGCCCACGGAGTCTCGGGGTCGTCGAGTCTCGATTGAATCGCAGCGCGGGCGGCGTTCTGGAGGATTCCATCCCAGGAAGCGGAATCGCCGACCTGGTCGCGAGGGATGAGCCTTTCATCCCGGCCTTCGATCGCAGCGAGGACGGTGGGGGCTCCGATTGCGGAGGCAGCGATGGCTCGAGCGTCGATTTCAGCGGCATCCATCATCGCGGGGGCGGGTGCGAAACGTTCGAGCAACAGGGCCTTCACGTCGGCGATGAGGGTGGCTCGAAAGACTTCGACCACCGGCGTCGCGGTGTCGGAAGCCGAGGCGCGACCATCCCAGGCTCGGACCAGGGCGAGGGTTTCGGTCGAGCCCGGAAGATCGATCTCAAGGCCCTCCAGGGATTCGATGAGCAGATCACGGAAGGGCAGAAAACGCTGGACGGTTTCGTCGAGTTGAATCGCCAACAAGTCGAGCTCCGTGGTGCGAGCAAGTCGATCCATATCCGCGCGGATTCGCCAGGCGCGTCCACCATCCGCCCAGACCTTGCCGATTCGGTCCGCCGTCGCCAGGGGTATCAATCGGTTGTTGGCCGTGACGAGTCGCCCGGAAGGTGGATCGATGACTCGAGGCCGGATGTCTTCCGCCAGCGCTCCGAACCAGCCACGCCCTTCCAGATGACTGACCGGCGAGAGTCCGTCGTATCCCCGGCGGTCAGGGAGCATGCCACTCAGCGTCCAACCGATCCGACCATCGGCGGTGGCGATCAGAACGTTCTGTGACGGGCCACCCCACGTCGCGGCGGCCTCGAGTCCCGTCTCCAGATCGGTGGCGGTGCAGAGTCCCACCACCGCGAGATTCACGGCGCCCACCTGATCGCAGGCTCGCAGGAGGGCGAGGGGCCGGCCATCGGGCAGGGTTTCGACCACGGGTCCCCAGCGGGTGAAGCGACTGGTGACCGGCCGGGGGGGGTTGCCGGCGACGGCGATCTCCACCGTCTTGTCGTCGAAGCGTTCGAATCCCCCCTCGACTCGATAGCGATCGGGATCGTTCGGATCGATTTCGATCACCACCAGATCTTCGAAATCACCGGTCGTGTTGGTGAGACCCCAGGCCAGATGATCGGTCACACCGATGGGAAGACCTGGAACGCCGGGCAGCGTGAGACCGGTGGCATCGACCTTCGGCCATTTCAGGCGGGCCCGGTACCAGATGCCCGGAGCCATCGACGCGAGGTGAGGATCATTGGCCACGATCGCGCGGCCATCCGGAGTTCGATCTCCTGCGACGGCGAAGCTGTTGGAACCGGGATGCAGATCCGGTGCTTCATCGATCTTCGCGGCGACCTGACGCCATCCGGCCGTTGCTTCTCCTCGGACTTCCTTCCGATCTTTGAACTCCGGAGGGAACGGCGGGGTGAACTCCATCGCGGAAGACTGGATCAGAAGGGTGTCCCAACGACCAGGCACGCTGCACATCCAGGCGGCGACCGCGGGATCGACCCGATTTCGAAGGGCCAGCGTTGGTGGCTCGCGTTCGGCGGAATTCTGGAGCAGGTCGAACATCGAGAGCATCACGAGGATCGAATCGGCGGGCACCCAGTCCGTCGGGTTCGTGCGAAGCAGGGTGTATTCGACCGGTGGGGCCTCGAGCGAAGCGACGCCGGCATTCACGCCTCGGGCGTAGGACTTCAGAAGACGTTGTTCCTCGAGCGAGAGACCGGCCACGATGCGATCCGCCAGTTCCCGACGTCGGGCAACGGCGTTGGGCTGATCGATCGCCAGAAGATTCGGTCCCCCGATGGCGGCGAGTTCACCGGCGGCACGCCTTCTGGACATGTCCATCTGAAAGAAGCGATTCCGTCCGTGCAGCCATCCGAGCGCCGCATGAGCGTCATCAAGATTCGCGGCCTCGATGGTGGGAATCGCGTGTCGGTCGAGCTCGATTTCGACCGCGGCGGAGAGGCCGGGGACGACATCGGGATTCCGGACCTCGCCCCGAGCGGACCCGGCGAGGAGTCCGGCAATCAGGAGCCAGCAGCCGGGCGACCTTCGAGCGGAGAAAATGGACTGGGTGACACCAATGGGCCTGGGCATCGATCACTCCGATCAGGATTCAGGAACTGGGGACTCCATCTGGAAGGCGGAGTCGTCTGGACCGTAGCATGCCTGCATGTCATGTTTCGCCGATCACCGTGCCTCGTGCTCCATCATCGCCGCCCTTCTCGTTCTGGGATTCAACAGTGGGTGCGATCGGACGGACGAATCCGAACCGCTGGCGTCCTCCGAACAGCCGGTGCAGGCACCAGGCTCGATGGCACCGCCAAAGGAACGGGTCAATCCCCCCTTGGTTCCGCCCGAGCCCGAAATGATCCCGGTCGAACGGGTCGTGGTCACCGGCGCCACGGTGCTGGGCGATTTCCAGCCGACCGAAGATGGCGGATGGTCGGTCATCGGAATCGAAGATGCGACCGTGGTGGTTGAAGACGGCACGGTCGTGCGAATCGTCGCCTCGAGCACCTTCACTCTGGGATTGGGTGATGTGGTGGTCACGGCCAAGGATCGATTCGTGATGGCGGCGCCGATCGTGGTGGCCGACCCCGGCGAAGGCGGGTCGCTGGTGGATTGGTTGCGAGGTGGTCGACTGATCGATGCCACCCTCGCTGGCGTGGGCGAAATGATCCTGCCGGAAAACCTGGTGGATGGCCCCCACGGTCGTTGCATCCGCCAACGGATCAAGGACTTTGAAATTCCAGCCGCCGATCCACGGGGGGTCGATTCCGAGACCTTGTCGGTTCTTCAGGACGGGATTCGGATTCCAGCGGATCGAGCCCCGGCGGACGGACTCT
>CAJWFU010000173.1:0-5732 GCA_913031315.1 uncultured Phycisphaerae bacterium
CGGAGCCTTCTTGATTCCGGGGCCACCGTGGTTCTCGCCCACGGAGAAGATCCCACACAGCTTGAACGCCTTGAATCAGGCCATCCCGGCCTCCTCGAGAGACTCCAACTTCATCCCACCAGAAGACAAGGCCGTTTCGACGGAGGATCGGCCCTCGCCGCGCTCGCCGAAGCCGATCGAACCCACCGACCCGATCGAGTCCTGGTGGCCAATCTGGACGAATTCGCGGCGGGGATGTTACGGCGGGCGGCGCTCGGCATCCGACCACCCATGAACCTCCACGGAAGACTTCGCGGCATCTACATTCGCCCACGTCCGCTTGATCCCGAGGAGCGAGGCTTTCAGAACGGTTGGAAGCGCCTGGGATATCGACGACTCGCCGCCAGCGGATTCTTCGAAAAGCTCGGCCTGCTCGACGAGGATCTCGTTCTTCCCGAGCGGAATCTCTCCCACGGGGTGAAGCTGATCTGGATGCCTGACTTCTGGACCCCGATGCCGACGGTCGACCGGCGGTCGGCACGTCGATCACTCGGCGTCCCCGAGGATCGCTGCGCTCTTTTGTTCTTCGGCGTTCCTCACCATCGCAAGGGGCTCGATCTCGCGGCCCGAGCGATGCACTCACAAGATCCGGGCCGGGCATTTCTCCTGGTCGCCGGAAATCAGAGGGATGAGCCGGATCTTCGACGGGAGCTCCTTCGACTGACCGAGGACGGTCGGGCCGTGATTCACGACCGCTACTTCAATGAAACCGAGATGGCGGAAGCCTTCGAAGCCTCCGACCGCGTCCTGCTTCCATATCGATCGCACTACGGCTCGAGCGGGGTGCTGAGCCATGCGGCCTCGCGAGGGCGACCCGTGATCGCCAGCGACCACCACCTCCTCGGCCGCCGAGTCCGCCGAGAAGGCCTTGGCGTGGTTCACCGGGACGGCGACGCCGCGTCGCTCGCGACCGCGATTCGGTCTTCGGTGGAAGCGACCTCCGAACAGTGTGAAGCGTGGCGAGAAGGCTTGTCTCGATGGGCTTTGCGCACGACGCCGGAGAAATTCGCGGAAGCGGTTCAAAGACTCGTCGAATAGGCGAGTGGGACGGGAGGCACGAGGGATTGCTGATCGACCGGGCCTCGGCTCAGGGGCGATCCAACCGTTCACTCGGTGGCGGCGACCATTGCTCGTGCCTGATCGCCTCGACTCGCTTGGCATGCTTGTAGAAACTGCCTTCGAAACTACTGAGCGCGATGATGAATCCCGGCCAGCCGTCACGGAAACCCATCTTCAAGACATAGTGCTTGAAGAAGTTGTGAAGGCCTCGCCCCAAGGCTCCGATCATCGAACTTCCCTGGGATCGCCCCTCGAGCACTTCGGCGCCAAGGGTGGAATACCGCTCGATCTTGTGTTGGATCTGCGCGAGATCCTTGAATGGGAACTGCCAGATGTCCGACTTGAGCACGGAGACCGTCGCGCCGTCGGCGGGGATCCATCCCTCGTGGACCGGGAGCAGGTCGTACGTCATCTTCCCGTTGCGGAACAACTGAGGCTGCCGGAAGTTCGGGTACCAGCCACTTCCCTTGATCCAACGCCCCATGAACCAGTTGCGACGCGGCACCTTGTAGATGTCGGACGACGAAGGATTGCCGATGACCCGGAGAATTTCGTCCCTGGCTTCCGCCGTACAGCGTTCGTCCGCGTCGAGCGAGAAGATCCAGTCACCGCGGCAGGCGGCGATCGCCTCGTTGCGAAGCTTGCCGAATCCGTCGAAATCGATCTGCACGACCCGGGCCCCGAGACGCTCTGCAAGTTCGGTCGTTCCATCGGTCGAGTGGGAATCCGCGAGAATGACCTCATCCGCCCAGAGCACGCTGGAGATCGCGGCCTCGATCTTGTCCACCTCGTTGTAGGCGATGACGTAAGCGGTGATCGACGGTGTTCCGTCGTCTCGGCGGAGCGGGGAATGTTCGGTCTCGTTCATCTCACCGAGGATACCTCGGCCGGGCGAATGACTTCACCCTGGCTCGTCACTCTCCGTCGAAGTCGGATTTGAAGCCGAACCATCGCGAGCTCGTTCCTGATCCACGAACTTCCGGGCCAGATCGGCTTCGGCGGTGTCTCGTGCCAGTTTCTCGGCGATCGGCAGGTACTCCACGTTGTACCAGTCCCTCCAACGGTCGAGGCTCCATCCGAGGGCGGACGTGTCGATCGGAGTGGTTCCCGCCGTCATATCCAGCAGGACTCGATGCACTTCCGTTCGATAGATGACGGCGAAGGCTTCGGTCACCCGCATCACGAATCCCTCGTTGATGATGCCGGGGACGGGACGAAAGCCACCCGAACCGTCTCCGGTGACCGGGATCAGATTCTGGATGTAGGACCGCTGGGTTCCGATCGCGATCCAGGCCTGATCGCCGGTTCGGCGACGACGTTCCCCCGCGTACTGGGTGGCGATCAAATGGGGGATCGCGAGACGAGCGTCAAGCACGCCGGCCAAACGGGCGGAAGATTCAATCACCCGTTCATCCGAGCCACGAAGTCCGATCTGGAGCACCGCGAGCACGTGCGGGCCAGGGGGGCGGCGAATTGCCGCGGCCGCATCGCGTCGCCAGCCAGCGTCCGAATGGTCGATCGCCGTCCAGGCCAGGGCCGCCTGGCCCAGCTCGCCACCGTTCGCGAGATGTTGGATGATCGACGCCCGAACGTCCGCCCGGGCCCGGGCGAAGACCGTGGGCATCGAGAACAAGGCGGCCGGCGATTCAAGGCTGGATAGTGCCTGGAGTCCGGCCTCCCGGATCTCGCCTCTGCGGGTCGGCCCGAAATGCTGACGATTGATCTTTTGGAGCAGCCGACGCTGCGGCCCCAGCCGGGCACTTCGGATGACGTCCTGGATCTCCGCCGCGAGCCGAGGATCCACCATCAGGGGCAGGGGACCGGCGTCCGGAATCGGCGAAAGCGGATCGGGTGGAGACCACGGTGCCGCGGCCAGGGACATTCCGGCCAGAAGCCAGAACATCAAGACCGAACCGGAAATCCGGAGTCGGCCGCGAACCGGGGTGAAAATTCGGGCCATGAAAACCTCCTGACGACCCTCTCAGTATAGAACCCCACCGCTCCGGTACCGTGCCATCGTGAACAAACGGCTCCGACTTCGCGATCCCGCGACCAACTTCGGCTTCGTCATGAGCAGACGTCTCGGTGATTCCCTCGTATCGATGGTGATCGCGGAAAATCTCCGGCGGGCCGGGCGGTCCGTGACGATCTACGGCGACATGCTGCAACCGCTGGCCGCCCGATTCCCCGACCATGACGTCCAGTCGATGCCGCACGGCCCGGAGGCGACTTCGATCTGGAAGCGACACGACGTTCTGCTTCATTTCCGCCCCGCGGATGTCCGTGATGAAGCTCGAGAGATGCCGGATCGAGTGGTGGTGCTCGATGATCTACCCGAGCATCGCGGCCCACTTCTGGGAGTGGTCGAATTGCACCGCCAGGTGGCGGAGTCGGTCTTCGGCATCCCGTCTCCGACTTCGGAAACCGGATTCCACGCGGGGACGGACGCCGATGCTTCAGATGCCGATCATTCGAGAATCATGATTCATCCGACCGCCAGTGATCCCCGCCGGCAGTGGATCCCCGAACGATTCATCGCCGTCGCCGACGGGCTTCGTCACCGAGGCTGGACGCCGGAATTCACCACGCTCCCAGAGGAGCAAGCCGCGACCGACTGGATCGAAGCGGCTGGATTCCCACGTTTCGCCAGCCGAGACCTCGCGGTCCTCACCGCCCGTCTCGAAGGCTCCGGTGGTTTCTTCGGCAGTGATTCAGGCGTCGCCCACCTCGCGTCCTGCACCGGCCTTCCATTCGTGACCCTCTACGTACGCCGCAAGGTGTCGATTCGATGGCGGCCCGGCTGGTCACCCGGTGAAGCCCTTCGCCCACGATGGCCGCTGATCCTCAAGCCGCTCAAAGAACGTTTCTGGGCTCGAGGAATTTCGATCAACCAGGTCCTGTCGGCCGCCGATCGAGTGTTCGGACCGGCGCCCGGAATCATTCCCCGATCGCGGTGATCGTGGCTAGATAGGCGGCTGGCTGACGAATTCGTTCCATCGCCCGTCCGGCGAGCGCGATGTTCGAATAGCACCCGACCTGCACCTTGTACAAGCCACCCTGCTCCACGAGCACCACCTCTCCAGCCCCGGCGGATCGAACCGCAGGGGAGACGTCCCGCGCACATTTCTCCGCGTTCGCCCGACGAGAAAAGGCACCGAACTGAATCGCATATCCGGCCAGTCTTCCCTCGGCGACACCTTCGCCCCCCAACCGTCGTGCATCGTCAAGGCATCGGCGAGCATCAACCTCGAGTCCGACGGATTTATAACTGTCCGCCGCTCGCAGAAGGGCTGCCGCACCCAGTCGATCTCCAACCAGGAGTCCTCCGCGTTCGAAGCTTCGGGCCGCCTCTCGCTCCCGGCCGATCTCTCTCTGGACCGTGCCTTGTTGGATGAACGCCCGCCCCCGCAGTTCGGCGTCCGACGCGGAAGTCGCTTCCGCGAGGAAATCAAGCGACTCGCTGAAGTCCCCGAGGCGGTAGGCCGCGATCCCGCCGATGTACCCCGCCTCGGCCTTTTTTCGCTGAGGGGCCGATCGAACCAGCCGACGAGCATCGTTCACCGCCGTCTGATCGTCACCGCGATCCAGAGCCAGGATCGCCGCATCTCGGTCGCGAGCCCAGGCATCGTCGCAACCCCCGATCGAACCGAGACCTCCGATCAGCATGACCAGCAGTGAGAAGATGTGGAAGAGACGTTGAGATCGAGGCGAGTTCCGCATGACTCCAGTATCGTCCGACTTCAGCATGGACCTCCACGATCGAATCCGTCGACGACTTCGTCGCCTCCCCCTCTTTGAACTCGTGATCGATGATTTTCGCCGTTGGCGAGGTCTGGGGATCCGCTACGCCGCCGCCCACGTCGCGGCGGCGATCCAGCGGACCACCGATCGACCCCGAGTGGGGGTGATGCTGCCCACGTCAGGGCTGTTTCCGATCTCCATGCTGGCCGGCTGGCGGCTCGGGCGGACCATGATCCCGCTCAACTACCTGCTCTCGAAGGAGGATCTCGCCTTCGTGATCGAGGACGCCGAACTCGATGCGGTCATCACCGTGGGACCGATGATCAATTTCACGGGGGCGTTGCCCGACGGCGTGAAGGAGATTCGCCTCGACGAGATGAAATTCTCCGGCCTGCCGCCGAGGACGCCACGAAAGCCGATGGCCCCCGACGACGCCGCCGTGATCCTGTACACCTCGGGAACCTCCGGGCGTCCCAAGGGCGTGATTCTCACGGATCGCAACCTCCAGTCCAACGTCGATCAGATCGTGCAGTCCGTCCATCTGGACCGCAACGACACCATGCTCGGGGTGCTTCCTCAGTTCCACACCTTCGGACTGACCGCCCTCACGCTCATTCCGCTCTGCCTCGGCTGCCGCGTGGTCTACACCGCGAAGTTCATGCCCAAGCGCCTTCTGGACCTCGCTCGAAAACACGGCCCGACCGTGTTCATCGGCATCCCGTCGATGTACAACGCCCTCCGATTGGCCAAGTCGGCCAAACGCGAGGATTTCGCCGCCCTGCGATTCGCGGTGGCGGGGGGGGAACCGCTGCCCGACGCCGTGAGCGACGGTTTCCATGAAACCTTTGGAGTGAGGATCTGCGAGGGATACGGCCTCACGGAAACGGCTCCGG
>CAJWFU010000174.1:0-5731 GCA_913031315.1 uncultured Phycisphaerae bacterium
CAGGCGGTCACAGAGATGAGAGCCGAGAAAACCGGCACCACCGGTCACGAGAATTCGCCTGAGCATCGATGAGCACTCCTGGAAGCGGCCTTTCCGGTCGCTGGGTCTGGATACCGTATCGGTTCGCGGTCGAAGCGGTTCCTGCACCTTTTCGGTTTCCCTTGCCAATGTCCGAAATCCGCCATGCCATCGGGTTCATGTCCGGCACCAGCCTCGACGGGCTCGATGCCGCGATCGTGCGGGCGGAGGGCCGAGGCCCCAGCCTTCGAGCCACCGTCCTGACCCATCGCGAGACCGTGACGCCCACCGACGACCCCACCACCGCGATCCTTCGTGAAATCGCCCGGGGCGGCCGGCTCACGGCGGCGGAGATCACCGAAGCCGCGATGGTCATGGGGCATCGGCATGCGGAACTCATCGCCCCCATCTGCCGGGACGTGGGCCTCCACCCCGAACGGGATCTCGATCTGGTGGCCATCCACGGCCAGACCGTGACCCATCGTCCTCCACGCTCCTGGCAATTGGTCGACCCCTGGCCGGTGGCCGTTTCGGTCGGCTGCCCGGTGGTGTGCGACCTTCGAGCGGCCGATCTCGCCGCCGGAGGTGCCGGGGCCCCCATCACCCCGCTGGCGGACGCCGTGCTGCATCGGGATCTTCGTAAGCCGAACCAGACTCTCCTGGTGCTGAACCTCGGCGGGTTCGCGAACGCCACCCTTCTCCCCGGCATCGACGGCGAGCCCATCGGCTTCGATTGCTGTGCCTGCAACCATCTTCTCGACGCGGCCAGCACGGTGGCCCTCGATGAGGCGTTCGATCGAGACGGGCACGCCAGCTCGAGCGGTCGAGTCGACCACGACATGGCCCGCTCGCTGAGCGACCGATTGAACCGACTCGCCCGCGAGGGCCGTTCCGGCGGCGACGGGGACGAACATCGAGAATCCGCCGTCGATCTCGCCCGAGCGGCCCGAGCCGCGGACCGGCCCGCCGACGCCCTCGCGACCCTCGCGGTCGCGATCGCCGACACCGTGGCGGAAAGCGTCCGGATGCGAATGAAGACGCTGGACCTCCCGCCACTCGGGAGACGATTCGCCGCCGGCGGCGGTCTTCGGAACCGAGGATTGATGAACGCGCTCGCCACCGCAATCAACCGCTTTTCACCGGCCGAACCGGGCCACATCGAAGACACCGGCTCGGTCGGGGTGCCCCCCCAGGCCCGCGAAGCCGCGGGAATTGGAATTCTCGGGCTCCTCGCCCTCGATGGAAGACCGATCACCACCCCCGCCAGTACCGGTCGAACCGACCGCCCCCCACCCGCCGGCCTTTGGATTCGTGGCCCCGTCTCCGAGCGTCGACGGTCGTCTCGCGATGAGACCGAAGCCACTCGCACCGATTAACGCGATCTTCACGAAAACCTCATCGGCCGCAGGCATCTTCAGCGGTTGACGCCCGCCATCATGTACATGTTCGTGCCTCTCCCCCGAACCCTGGCTCCACCCCCGAAGAGGTCTTCGCCGTGCCCGAACTCCTGATCATCGAAGACGAACCCGAAATCGCGGAATTGATCGAGTTCCATCTCGCCCGGGAGGGTCTTCCCAGCCGAACCGTGCATTCCGGCCGCAAGGCTCTTGAACTGATTCACCGCCTGCGGCCGAACCTTGTGATCCTCGATCTCATGCTGCCGGATCTCGACGGCCTCGAGATCTGTCGCCGGATCAAGGGCGATCCGGAAACCAATCAGATCCCGGTGATCATGGTGACCGCCAAGTCCGAGGACATCGACGTCGTGACCGGCATCGAAATCGGCGCCGACGACTACATCATGAAACCGTTCAGCCCCAAGGTGCTGGTCGCCCGAGTAAAGAACGTGCTCCGCCGATACGACGCCGAGAGTCGAAGCGGGGACTCGGACACCCGACGGCTGAAACTGGCGGAGAACCGGTTGGTCATCGACCGTGATCGGCACGAGGTACGGATCGACGACATCGAGATCAATCTCACGTTCACGGAATTCAGTCTGCTGAGATTCCTCGCCCTCCGTCCAGGCCGGGTCAGGTCCCGGGATCAGATCATCTCAGCCGTGCACGGCCGGGACACCATTCTTTCCAGCCGGACGGTCGATGTCCACGTGACGGCCATCCGTCGGAAACTGGGAGATCTCGGGCCCTGCATCCAGACCGTGCGGGGCGTGGGATATCGGTTCGCCGAACTCGGTGAATCGGTGGCATGATGCCCGCATGAAGGACGTCCGTACGACACCAGTGACCTCCATCTGGGGTGGCCCCCTCACCTTCGGCCTCGCCGTGGCGATCGTGGTGCTCACGCTTGATCTGATTCACCTCGCAGACCTTCGGACGGCGAGGCTGACCCGGATGGATGCCATCGCCCGCGAGGTCGCGGCCTCCATTCAGAGCCCGGCCGAGGTGACCCCCGCTCGCATCCAGGAGTGGAATCGGATCACCGGCAGCATCATCCGAATCCGCACCGCCGACCGGACCATGAGCGCGGATGGTCCGCTGGCCGGCGCCGGCGGGAACATGGGAGTCTCGTCGTCGCAATTCCCTCAGATCAAGGTCGAAGCCTCCCTGCCCTCGATCTCCACCCGCCGGAGCCGGTGGTTCATCTGGGATGCCTTGTTGATCGGAGGGACGCTCACGATCGTGATGGGCATGGTCGACCGAAGACGTCGACGAGATCTCATCAAGATGAAGCGCGAGATTCGGCTTCTGGTAGATCCGGGCCCCGCCCGCGGGCCTCGAGTGAGCATGCCCGCCAGCAGAAGCCTCCAGGAAATCGCCCGACCCCTGAACGATCTCATCGCACGATGGTCGACCGAAATCTCCAATCAGCGACATCGAGCGAGTCGACAAGACCGGGCCATCGATTCCATGGCTGCCGGCGTGATCTCCATCAACGCCGACGGCTCGATCGACAGCCTGAATCCCGCCGCCCGAAGGATCTTCGAGATCACCACGCCGCAACCGCTGGGGATGGCCCTTTCCGAAGCCGTTCAGGAACCTGACGTACACGACCTCGTGGCCCTCGCGACCGGTGAACTCTCATCCCAGCGCAGAACCTTCGTCGCCGCTCGGTCTCCGGGAGATCAGGATCGAACGCTCGCGATCTCGGTGGCCCCGATCATGGCCGACCAGCGGGAGGGCGATCCGCCCCGGATGGCCGGGGCCGTGATCCTCGCCGAAGATGCGACGGATCTCCGCCTGCTGGAACGCTCGAGAAGTGATTTCGTCGGCAACGTCAGCCATGAACTCAGAACGCCGCTCACCAACCTTCTGGGCTATCTCTCCACCGTCCGGGACATGAATCAGGACGAAGAGGAGACACGAGCCCGGTTTCTCGAAACCGCGGAACGCAGCGCCGTCCGTTTGGCGAGCATCATCGAGGATCTGCTTGAACTCGCCAAACTGGAGGCTCCCGGACATTCCCTCGATCAGGAATGCATTCTGCTGCGCCCGCTCCTCGACAGCATCGCAGCGCGTCATCAGAGCGATCTCCCCGATGGTCGGAAGAGGATCCACGTCGACTGCGACGCCGGCGTGAAGATCATGGGTTCGGCTTCCCTTCTTGATCAGGCGGTCGACAATCTGGCGACCAACGCCATGCGTTACGGCGATCAGGACCGTGAAATCCACATCAGTGCGACCGCGGAATCATCCCTGACGACCATTGCGGTTCAGGATGAGGGCTCTGGAATCGCACCCCGACATCTCCCTCGACTCTTCGAACGGTTCTACCGGGTGGATACCGCTCGGAGCCGAGCTTCCGGGGGAACCGGACTCGGCCTTGCGATCGTGAAACACATCGCGGTCGCCCATGGAGGGCGAGTCCGGGTGGAAAGCGAAGTCGGGGTCGGCACCCGTTTCCTGATCGATCTCCCCCACGCCCCCTCCCAGCCCTCCGAATCCGCGGCACCGGGCTGAACCTCCCGGCATTTCAGGTCTTCCCGGCCGCCGGCTCAGCCCCCTGAAACCGACCCCGTTCCCACGCATCTAACAAGACCTGAACCATTCGCCGTCCCGGCCCCGATAGGGTCCGTGTTCTTCTCCCCCACCAAGGAACCTGAACGTGCCACTTCATCGCTCACTCTCCGTTCTCCTGATGGTCGTGTTCGCCGCCGCGTTCGTCGGAGGGGAGACGTCCGCCCAGGATCTCCGCAGACTTCGAGGGAACATCCGGATCGACGGTTCCTCGACCGTCTATCCAATCACCGAGGCGATCGCGGAAGCCTTCAAGAAGGCAGCCAAGAACGTCAAGGTCACGGTCGGCGTCTCCGGCACCGGAGGCGGATTCAAACGCTTTGCCGCCAACGAGATCGACATCTCCGATGCCTCCCGCTCCATCAAGGGTTCCGAGGCGGAGGCCTGCGAAAAGGCGGGGATCGGCTTCATCGAGATTCCCGTCGCCTACGACGGACTGACCATCGTGGTGAGCAAGGAGAACGACTGGGCCGAGTCGATCACCGTCGACGAACTGAAGCGGATTTTTCTGACCACGGACCCCGCCAGCACCTGGCAGGACGTCCGCTCGGAATGGCCAGCCATCCCGCTGAGCATCTATTCCCCGGGAACCGATTCAGGCACCTTCGACTACTTCAAGGAAGTCGTGGCCGGAAAGAGCGGAACGATCCGCAGCGACATGAGCGTCTCAGAGGATGACAACGTCCTGGTCCGCGGGGTGGCGGGAGATCAGGGTTCCATCGGGTTCTTCGGGGTCGCCTACTACCTCGCCAACCAGAACAAACTCCGCGCCCTGCCGGTGATCAACAAGTCCGGCAAGGCGGTGATGCCGACCGACGAAACCATCAAACTCGGGTCCTATAATCCGTTCAGCCGACCCCTCTTCGTCTACGTGAACGCCCGTTCAGCCCGAAAGCCCCATGTCCGAGCGTTCATCAAGTTCTATCTCGAAAACGGCTCGAAGGCCGCGGCGGACGTCGGCTACGTCGGCCTGCCGCCCGAGCTCTACCAGCGGGCGGAAAAAGCCCTCAAGTCCAACCGGCTGGGCTCCCAGTACCTCACCGAAGACGGCGAACCTCGCCATGGTGCACTCAGCGACATCTATCGCTGATCACGCACCTGGCGCCGTTCGTTCCCGTACCCTCCCGGTCCCACGAGGACCTCGAGATGAATGGCCCCGCCATCGATACCCAAAGTCCACTGACCCGTCTCACCACGCTCGGCTCCCCTCGGAGTCGAGCGTGGCGTGATGCCAAGGAATTCCTGGTCCGACTGACGCTCATCGCCTGCACGAGTTTCTGGTCTATCAGAAAATTTAACTGTTAAATCTTTGAAACCAAAATCTTTATATATTTGTTGAAGTAATCCACAAAAACTTACACATTCTGAAGTAATTTGTGAGTGCATACAAAAAATATGAGCATCATCTTGAGTAAATTGTCTTACTCTCATTATTCCATGCAATGCCCCAGAAGGTTCATTTCTGTGGCATGAACCAAATTCTGCCATCCTAATTGGTAAATCCTTGTATGATTTTAAACCTTGTTTGTAAATTTGAACATGACCAGGGCAATTCATTGGTTTTAAGGCAAGAGTTTTTTCATCGTCACCTTTTGCCATAAACATATGTTCTTTAAATTTATCCCAATGCCCTGACTTTTCCCATAAAGATCTATCTATGACTTGAGGTGTTTTTACTTCTTCATATTTATCACTTAATTTCCTTCTCATGTAGGCCTCAATTTCTAAATAAATAGACC
>CAJWFU010000175.1:0-5717 GCA_913031315.1 uncultured Phycisphaerae bacterium
GCGACGTCGATCTCGTCCTCTCTGCCGGAATGCGTCTGGGCCTGGTCGGCGACAACGGAACCGGAAAGACCACCTTGATGCGAGTGATCCAGGGCGATCTGGAACCTGACATCGGCGAAGTTGAAAGAGCAAGCGCGCTCCGATCAGTCGTCTTCAGCCAGCATCGAGGATCATTGAATCCCGAACACACCTTGCAACAGGCGTTGTGCCCGATCGGTGACCGCATCGATTTCCGCGGCGGGACGATTCACGTCGCCGGCTGGGCGGAACGCTTCCTGTTTCACAAGGATCAGCTCAAGACTCCGGTGGCTCGACTCTCCGGAGGCGAGCAGGCACGGGTGCTGGTCGCGAACCTGATGCTTGAACCGGCGGATCTGCTCCTGCTCGACGAACCGACCAACGACCTCGACATTCCTTCACTCGAAGTCCTCGAAGATGCCCTGGTCGATTTCCCGGGGGCCATCGTGCTGGTCACCCACGACCGTTTCATGCTGGACCGAATCGCGACCCAGTACATCGGACTCGACGGTCGCGGAGGCGACAAGCAGTACCAGACGCTTGAACAATTCACCCGAGACATGACTTCCAGGGCCGAGGCCGAAACGGAATCCCTGCGAAACGCCGCGGCGGCGATGGCCCCGAAGATCACGGAAACCGTCCAGCCTAAAAAACGGAAACTCGCGTACAAGGAGCAGCGAGAATTCGACGGCATGGAGGAAGCGATCCTGAAGGCGGAGACGGAGGTGGAACGCCTCGAAGGAATCGCCAACGAACCGGAGACGATCTCGGATCATGTCCGATCGACCGCCGCCTTCGAGCAACTGTCTCAGGCCCAACTCAAGGTCCAGACGTTGTACGCGCGATGGGGAGAACTCGAGGCGATTCGCGATGGAGTCTGATCCACGCCAGCGTTCTTGATGCTTGCCGCTTCCATCCCCCCACCACGCTGATCCCACGCACCCCGTCAATTGGACTTCGCCGATCTGCTACCGGAGCCTCTATGGGGCTGGAAGTCCGCCAAACTCCGACTCGAGGGGCCCCGCACCCCTGATTTTTTCCCAAATACCCGGACTCCGTGGAACACGCCCCAGAACGTAAAATGGCCTTTTAGACACCAGGAATGCCGTTTTTGTTCCGATCGGAGTTTCCTCGATTTCAGATCGTTTGGAAAAAGGTTAGACTTGGTCCAGCGGCCAACCCACTCCAGGTCCCGCTCATTTCACCCCAACACCCCTGGTCCCAAGACGAGGGATGGAGTCACAGAATGAAGATTCGAGCCCGGTCCGGTTTCACCATTGTCGAGCTGTTGGTGGTCGTTTCGATCATCGCCCTGCTCATCGCGATCCTCCTCCCCGCCATCGGCAAGGCTCGAGACGCCGCCCGCATCACCCAGTCACAGGGCAACATGCGGAACCTCGCGGTCGCCAATGACACCTACGCCGCCGACTGGGCCGACCGCCAGTTCACGGCCTGCCCCGACGACGCGGGCATCGTGGGTGGTGACGGAGTCGCCTACGGCAATCAGATCGGCTGCATGGGCCAGCAACTCACCGGCTACGACGCCAACGGCGGGCTCTGGGGATTCTGGTGTGCCGGCGGCATCTGCGGTGGTGGCTACCCCGGTGATGCCCCCTACTGGGGCGGTTGCTTCAACTACTGCTTCGTACCGCAGTCACGAAACAACCCGTACTTCGGGGCGTATCGCCTGCCCTCCACCAAGGCTTTCAACTCGTACGTCGGCGACCGCTGGTACGACAAGGTCTTCTTCGCACCCAAGGACGTGATCCCGATGCGGATCGCCGAGAACTTCTTCGATTACCCCGGAGAGTTCACCCCCTACGACCCCTCCGACACCCAGACCCAGATCGTGGCGTACCCCAGCTACGTCTGGAGCCCCTCGGCCATGTACCACCCCGACGTCTCGGGCATGTGCGGCTTCCGGGACCCCCGCAGCTTCGCGGCGGCGTTCAAGAGCCCCGCGGTCGGCCAGTGCAAGTTCCCCGACCTCAAGAGCCGCATGATCGAACACCACTGGCTTCAGAACAACGAGTCGGAATCCAACCCCTCGTTCGCCGGCACCGATCCCTCATGGATCGTGACCCAGGGTTACAACTCCTCGCCCGTGACCCTCTTCTTCGACGGTCACGTCTCGGTCAAGGGTGTTCGTGAAGGCATGGACGCCGACAAGCGTGCCGAAGTCCTCGCCAACAACAACAACATCTGCTCGGTCGAGTGCAACAACCCCGATGCCGGCACATGCGAGAAGGGCCTCTGGAATCGCGGCCTCTCGAGCTTCATGGGTCACGACAGCGGCTACGGCGGCGACAGTGCCTACGACACCCTGGTCAACACCTCGGTCCACTTCTACACCACCAACGGGATCCGGGGCCGGGACTTCCTCTCCTCTGAGGGCAACTGACCCCTCGGCAAGCCCTTTACTCTCAGTCACTTAAGGGGGCCGGTCTCTCCACCAGGAGATCGGCCCCATTCTTCCAAGCAACCAAAGCCCAAAAGGTTTGATTCCCGGAAATTTCGGATATCCTTTCGGGTGCGTCAATTTGCTGGCATCATTTAGCTCCGGGGGGTTGGAGCAAGGCCCAAGCTATGAAACCACGATCACACGGGTTCACCATCGTCGAAATTCTTGTGGTCGTCTCGATCATCGCGCTGCTGATTGCCATACTCCTTCCGGCAATCGGAAAAGCCAGAGATGCCGCCCGTCAGACGCAGTCCTCCGGCAACCTGAGGAACCTCTCGGTTGCCAACATGACCTACGCGGCGGACTGGGGCGATCGGCAATTCACCGGCTGCCCCGACGACCTGGGACTCATGGGTGGTGATCCGGTCGCGTACAACAGCTCGGTCGGTTGCATGGGCCAGCTGCTCGCCGGCTACGACCAGAACGGCTCACTTTTCGGCGCGTGGTGCGGTGGCTCCCTCTGCCCCAACTGGGTTGCAGGCGATGCTCTTCAGTGGAGCCTGACCTTCCACCTTCTCTACCAGCCGATCTCCTACAACGTGCCCGAAACCGCCATCATCTTCGGCGGATTCCGAACACCCAACAACAAGGCTTTCAACAGCTACGTTGGTAGTCGCTTCTACGATCCGATCTTCTGGGCCCCGAAGGACGTCATCCCTCTTCGACTCGCAGAGCCATTCTTTGAATTCCCCGAGGAATTCCGAGTGCCCGAAAACGAGGATGAGGTGAGCAGAATCGTGTGGTCCAGCTACATCTGGAGTCCGTCGGCCATGTTCCACCCCGAGGTTCACTCCTCTTGTGGATGGCGAAATCCTCGTGAATTCGCGTCGGCCTACAAGTCCCCGGCCGTTGGCCAGTGCCGCTTCCCCGAGTTGAAGACCTGGATGCTGGAGCACCACTGGCTTCAGAACCCGGAATCCGAAGCCAACCCCAGTTTCGATGGCGAGGATCCTTCCTGGATGTTCAACCAGGGTTACAACTCCACGCCGATCACCATGTTCTTCGACGGACACGTGGCGCCCGCCGGCACGCGTGCCGCCATGGATGCCGACGGTCGAGCCCGGGTGCTCAGCAACCAGAACAACCTCTGCGGCACCTGCGACGCCGGAAGTGAATGCCAGCCGGGACTCTGGAACCGGGACACCCAGTTTGGTGCCAACGGTTATTACCAGCAGTACGCCTACGACACTCTGGTCGACACCAGCTTCCACATTCTCCCGACCAACGGAATTCGCGGCCGAGACTTTCTCTCCGCGAACTGATTCGTTTCAAAACCGTGTGTCAGCCACCCGATCGAAACCAGACGATCGAGGCCGACCCGGCGACCCACAGCGTGACGATCAGAATGGTGACCACGAGATAGGAAGCCTTGCGAACCTTGTGCCTGAAAAGGCACATGCCGAGGATCGCTCCGGGCCAACCACCCAGGAGTTCCCACAGGTGTAGCCGTGCCTCAGGGATTCGCCTGACACCGCGCACCGCCGCCCGCTTGTCCATTCCGTGCGCCGTGAAGGCGATGAGATTGATGATCGCCAGAACCACCGCTGCCGACCACCAGATTGGATGATCCGACCAGGACATGCTCAGCTCCCTTCGGCCGATGTTCCGAGATGAGCTCCCACTTGCCAGGCCGCGAGGGCGAGGCCCAGAACCACCAACCCGGTGACTGTCGCCACGAGGCGACGAAAGCGTCGATTTCGTGCCACATCGACCCAATACCGCCCATCTTCTGTTCGAATCACGATCCGTCGATTGACCGCCGGCTCGATCACGAACGAACGCGGGATGTCCACCGATTCAAGCCGTCGAGCAGTCTCCTCGGACACCGCTCCGGCAGCGATCAACTTCGCCACGGGTCCGGCTGGTTGCCGGAGGAGCATGGCCGCGATTCCCAGCGGTGCGATGACCGCACCGAGGGCTCCGAGCCCACCTCCAACTCCAGATCCCAGTGGCATGACGGCTCCTCAAGCAAGACGCCCGGGCGAGAATAACTCGCCCGGGCGTCGGTGATTGCAATCCAGAAGGATCGACCTGGGAAGGGACTCAGAAGTCCATTTCATCCATGCCGGCGCCGCCGGCGGCCTTGTCCTTGGTTTCCTTGATCTCGGTGATCGCACAGTCGGTGGTCAGCAGAAGACCGCTGATCGACGCCGCGTTCTGAAGGGCGACTCGCTCGACCTTGGTCGGAACGATGATGCCCTGCTTGACGAGATCGCCGTAATCGCCGCTGGCCGCGTTGAATCCGAACGCGTCATCGGTCGCTTCTTCGACCTTCTGAGCGACGATCGAACCGTCGAGGCCGCAGTTCTGGGCGATCTGCTTGATCGGGGCGATCAAGGCACGATGAATGATGTCGCAGCCGACCTTCTCATCACCGGTTGCGGACTTGCGAGCCTTCTCGATGGCACGACGGGCCCGAAGGACCGCGACACCACCACCGGGAAGAATGCCTTCTTCGACGGCTGCGCGACACGCATGGAGGGCGTCCTCGACGCGAGCCTTCTTTTCCTTCATCTCAACCTCGGTGGCGGCACCGACGTTGATCTGAGCGACGCCGCCGGCGAGCTTCGCCAGACGCTCCTGGAGCTTCTCGCGGTCGTAGTCGCTGGCGGTGTGCTCGATCTGACCCTTGAGCTGCTCGATGCGGCCCTTGATGTCTGAAGTCTTGCCGGCACCTTCGACGATCGTGGTCGCATCCTTGGCGATGGTGATCTTCTTCGCTCGGCCGAGCTCGCGGACATCGAGCTTCTCGATGTCGATGCCGAGTTCTTCCATGATGGCGGTGCCACCGGTGAGGACCGCGATGTCTTCCAGCATCGCCTTGCGACGATCACCGAAACCGGGGGCCTTCACGGCCGCGACCTTCAGCACGCCACGAAGCTTGTTGACCACCAGGGTCGCGAGCGCTTCACCGTCGATGTCCTCGGCGATGATGACCACGCTCTTGCCGCTTTCGGCGATCTTGCCAAGGAGGGGAAGCAGGTCCTTCGCGGACGAGATCTTCTTCTCGTGGATGATGACGTAGCAGTCCTCGAGGACGCATTCCATCTCCGCGGTGTCGGTGACGAAGTGGGGGCTGAGGTAGCCCTTGTCGAACTGCATGCCTTCGAGGAGCTCGACTTCGGTCTCGAGGCTCTTGCCCTCTTCGACCGTGATCACCCCGTCCTTGCCGACCTTGTCCATCGCCTCGGCGATGATCTTGCCGATCGTCTCGTCCTGATTGGCCGGGCAGGAGCCG
>CAJWFU010000176.1:0-5708 GCA_913031315.1 uncultured Phycisphaerae bacterium
CCGCGGCGGCGGTGGTGGCGGCGGTGGCGGCCGCGGCAACTGGTGATTCCACCAGACCCCGTTCAAGTTCATATGATTGCATGCGGGCGGCGCCTCGGCGCCGCCCGCATCTTATTTACAGAATCCAGTTTCCGGAGTCCGGAACACCATGGGTCCAGCCCTCGATACCCCAACCAACGTACCGACTGAAGAAACGTCGGTGTCTCCTCAGGATGCAAAGCCCTATCTGCACCCTGAACTCGACATGGTCGACATTGATGGATACGCGGGGCTTCCGCTTCGTAGTCGGGTGGCGAACTTGTTTGCCATTCTGCTTCCCGTCGTCGGACTGATCGTCGGGATCGTCTACATGTGGGGAACCGGGGTCGACTGGCCCCAGGTCGTCCTCATGACACTGATGTACATCGCCACCGGGATGGGCATCACGGTCGGCTACCACCGCTACTTCACCCACAAGTCCTTCAGCACCGGACCGTTCATGGTCGCCGTGCTGGGAATCCTGGGATCGATGGCGGTCGAAGGTTCCGTCCTTCGTTGGTGTGCGACTCATCGCAGTCACCATCACCATTCGGATACCGAGGATGATCCTCACTCGCCTCATGGTCACGGCGAAGGCATTCGCGGAACACTCAAGGGATTCTGGAACGCGCACATGGGCTGGATCTTCCATCCTCCCGGCGAGCCCCTGAGCCGTTACGTTCCGGACCTCATGCGTGACAAGTTGGTGATGCGAATCAGCCGACTCTTCCCGCTCTGGGTCGTCTTGAGCATGATCATCCCGACCGTCCTCGGTGGTCTCATGGAGATCATCCTCGGCGGCGGATTCTGGTGGGGCGCCTTCCTCGGCTTCATCTGGGGCGGACTCGTCCGAGTGCTGGTGGTCCATCACATCACCTGGAGCGTGAACTCGATCTGTCACCTTTGGGGATCCAAGCCCTTCCGTTCCGCGGATGAGAGCCGGAACAATCCCATCGTGGGCGTCCTCGCGCTCGGTGAGGGGTGGCACAACAATCATCACGCCTTCCCGACTTCGGCCCGACATGGGCTGGAGTGGTGGCAATTCGATTCGAGCTGGCTTCTGATCAAGTCGCTCGAAAAGGTCGGGGTCGTTCGTGATGTTCGCGTACCGAGCGAGGCGAGAATCCAGGCGAGGCGCAAGCAGACCTCGTCCCAGCCGATCTCGGATTCCAGCAGCGGCGATTGACGTCGCTCGAAAACGACCGTGGTACTGTCTTCCGGGTTCAGGGGCCTTCAAGGCCCCGACCCCGGAGAACATGAGTTCATGGTTGACTCGAACGATTCGATGACCGGGAGCAAGGGCCCGGGAGATGACGCGACCTTTCGGCTCGAAGGCCGAACGGCTCTGGTCACGGGTTCGACCACCGGACTCGGGCTGGAGATGGCCCACGGACTCGGGCGAGCCGGCGCGAGGGTCGCCCTCAATTATGCGAATGACGAGTCGCGGGCCGAAGCCGCCTTCGCCGCGTTTCGTGACGCCGGCGGACAGGGCGGTCTGTTCCGAGGTTCGATCATCGACTCGGACGAGGTCGACCGCCTGGTTCGGGAGATCGGAGAATCGCTCGGGCCGATCGACATCCTGGTCCTGAACGCGACTCCCGATCAGCCGCATCGACCGATCGAAGACTACGACTGGGAGTTCCACCAGTCGATGCTCGATTTCTTCATCCGCAGCCCGTTTCTGCTGGCCAAGGCCGTGCTGCCTGGAATGAAGGCCCGGAGGCGTGGTCGGATCATCAACATCGGCAGCGAAGTCGTCGCCCGGGGGGTCGGTGAGTTCAGCCCCTACGTCGCGGCCAAGGCGGGTCAGAACGGTTGGAATCGTTCCATGGCCACCGAACTCGCCCCGTGGAACATCACGGTCAACATGGTTTCTCCCGGCTGGATCCCCGTGGCTCGCCACGAGTCGGATCCCCAGGAGGAGAAGGATGCCTATCGGGATCTCATCCCCATGGCTCGATGGGGTGTGCCGGCGGACGTCGCCGGTTGCGTGACCTTCCTCGCGGGGGATGCGGCGGGTTTCATCACCGGCCAGAACATCCACGTGAACGGCGGAATGACCGTCCAATAGTGTGGTTTCAGCCAGGATTCGGGTGCTACACCCCAGGAGTCTTTCTCATGTTGCGAAGTCGTCTGCTGTTCGTTTCTCTGGTCGCCGGCTCCGTTTTCACGGGCTGCACCGAGTCATCCGCGCCGCCCTCCGCCGGGACTTCGGACTCGGAACGACCCCGAGTGGCCTACGTCACCAACGGGGTCGCGGACTTCTGGAAGATTGCGCAGGCTGGTGCCGAAGCCGCCGGGCGGCAGTACGACGTCGAAGTCGACGTGTTGATGCCCACGGGCGGGGTCACGGATCAGAAGCGGATGATCGAAGATCTGGTGACCAAGCAGGTTGATGGGATCGCGGTCAGCCCGATCGATCCCGTCAACCAGACCGAGCTGCTGAATCGAGTGGCGGCCGTGACCAATGTGATCACGCACGATTCAGATGCCCCGGATTCCAACCGGCTCGCCTACGTCGGCATGGACAACTACGACGCCGGTCGAATGGCTGGAGGCCTGCTCAGGGACTCGATGCCGGATGGAGGCGAGATCTTCATCTTCATCGGCCGGCTCGAGCAGGACAACGCTCGACGTCGGCGGCAGGGGCTGATCGACGAAGTGCTCGGGCGGGATCCCGATCCCAGTCGTTACGACGAGCCGGGCGCGCCGGTCTCGGGTGATGGCTACACCGTGCTTGGCACGCTCACCGACCAGTTCGATCGCGCCAAGGGCAAGGCGAACGTCGAGGATGTGCTCATTCGGCATCCGGACGTCGACTGCATGGTCGGTCTCTTCGCGTACAACCCGCCGTTGATTCTCGAGGCGCTTGATTCGTCCGGTCGTCTGGGAGAGGTCATGGTCATCGCGTTCGACGAGGATGATGAGACCTTGCAGGGAATCAAGGACGGACACGTCGCGGGCACGGTGGTGCAGAATCCCTACGAGTACGGACGGACCTCGGTCGAGATTCTCGCGAAACTCGCTGGAGAAGAAGATCCGGGGATTCCCGCAGACGCCATGGTCGCCATTCCCGCACGGATCATTCAGGCGGCCGAAGTCGAAGCATTCTGGGCGGATTTGAAGGCCAAGACGGGCGGGGACCGGTAGCGAAGCCCGAAATGGACCCGTGGATTCGAATTGAGGACACCAACCGGATTCTTCGGAGATCCGATGTTGCTCGAGGCTCGAGACATCGTGAAGCGGTTCCCCGGCGTGACGGCGCTCGACGGGGTGTCGCTCCGAATCGAGCGGGGCGAGATCGTTTCGGTGGTCGGTGAGAACGGCGCGGGTAAAAGCACGCTGATGAAGATCATCGCGGGCGATCAGATTCCCGATCAGGGTCACATTCTGGTGAATGGCTCCGCCATGGATTTTCGCGAACCACGCGATGCGATGGCGGCCGGCATCGTCCTCATCCACCAGGAACTCAGCCTTGCGGACAATCTCGATGTGGGGGCGAACATCATCCTCGGCCGCGAACCACGTCGTGGTCCGTTTCTGGATCACCGTGCCGGACGAGAGGTGGCGAGAAAGGCCTTGAGAGCGGTCGGGCTCGCGGATCTCGAGCCCGGTCGCATGATCACCGGACTGGGGATGGGGACTCGGCAACTGGTCGAGATCGCCAAAGCCATGGCCACGGATGCCGCGGTGATCGTGATGGACGAACCAACTTCGAGTCTCAGCGACCGGGAGACCCTGACGCTCCTGGAGACGGTGGAACGTCTTCGAGCCGGAGGGACCGCGATCCTCTACATCTCGCATCGGCTGGAAGAGGTGTGCCGGATCTCGGATCGGGTCGAGGTGCTGCGCGATGGTCGACATGTCGGCACGCTTGGAGCCGGTGAGATCAATCGCGAGTCGATGGTGCGAATGATGGTCGGAAGAGATCTGGAGGTCGGTGATCTCCGCTCGGGGGTCGCCATTTCGACCGAAGGCCCACCGAGGCTTCGGGTCGCGGATCTCCGAACCCGACGTTTTCCCGACGAGGTGATCGAGCTTGAAGTTCGACCGGGAGAGATCGTCGCGCTCGCGGGTCTGGTGGGGGCGGGTCGAACCGAGTTCCTTCGTGGATTGGTGGGGATCGACCCCGTCCTTTCCGGTCGGATCGAAATCGATGGACTGACCGTTTCGATCAGGAATCCCGGGGATGCTGCAGCGGCCGGCCTTGCTCTGGTCCCCGAGGATCGGAAGGACGACGGACTGTTTCTGGAGGAGACGATCGCGGACAATCTGGTGATCGCGGATCTCGCCGGGCAGGCCCGGGGTGGTGTCTTTCGTTCCCGAGCCCGGGAGCGACTGCTCGCGGATTCGCTCGTGCGGCGGCTCGGAGTCCGGCCGGCCCGATCGGATGCCATCACCGGTGGACTCAGTGGTGGGAATCAACAGAAGGTCGCGGTCGGACGCTGGGTTGCGTGCGAGCCTCGGATTCTGCTTTTGGACGAGCCCACGCGGGGAGTCGATGTGGGGGCCAAGGCGGAGGTCCACGCCTTGCTCGACCGATTGGCGAGAGCGGGCGCCGCGGTGGTGGTGGCAAGCAGCGAGATGGAGGAACTTCTGGCGGTCGCGGATCGCGTGGTGGTTCTTCACGATGGACGGGTCTCGGGTGAATTGCCCCGGCGAGAAGCGACCGAAGCGGCGATCATGGCGTTGGCCACGGGAACGACGGAATCCCGATCTGAAACTTCCGACGGAGAGGCGGTGGCATGAACGACTCTGGCTCCGATGATGCTCGAGACGACGTCGAAGTCGGATCGCAGTTCCGTTCACGAGGCTGGGTCTTCTCCGGATCGGGGAAGATCATCGGGGTGGGGATGCTTCTCGCGGTCACCTGCATCGCCACCTCGAGCTTCACGCCGTATTTTCTGACCGGCTACAACATCGAGAACCTTCTGCGACGAACCTCGTTGTTCGGGGTGATCTCGATCGGCGCAGCCTTCGTGATCATGGTCGGCGGAATCGATCTCTCCATCGGTTCCGTGATCGCCCTGGTCGGTTGCCTGCTTCCCTGGCTTCTGGTTCAACAGGGACTCGATCCGTGGATCGCAGTTCCACTGGTGTTGATTCTGGGGCCGGCGATCGGTCTTTTTCACGGAACGCTGGTTCGCGTTCTTCGACTGCAGCCGTTCATCGTCACGCTTTGCGGGTTGCTTCTCTATCGAGGCATCGCGCGGGGAATCACCGCGGATCAGACGGTTGGATTCCAAAACGGTTTCAAAGGACTCCGGTCTCTGGTCAGGCACCGATTCGAAATTCCCGGAGTGGAGACTTTCGCGATCCCCGCGACCCTGGTGATCCTGATGGTGATCGCGGCCCTTGCCATCCTCTTCCTTCGGACCACGGTCTGGGGAAGGCACATGCTCGCCACCGGTCGTAACGAGTCCGCGGCTCGGCACGGGGGCATCCGCACCGGGCGTCTGATCATCCTTGCCTACATGGTGTGCGGGGGTCTGGCCGGGTTCGGTGGCATGCTCTTCATCCTCGATGTCGGAAGCGCTCAACCCGCGGACTTCGGGAACTTCTACGAGCTCTACGCGATCGCCGCGGCGGTCCTCGGAGGTTGCAGTCTTCGTGGCGGCGAAGGGGCGATCATCGGCGTGATCATCGGCGCTACGCACATGCAGGTTCTCCAGAACTCAATCTCCTTGATC
>CAJWFU010000177.1:0-5701 GCA_913031315.1 uncultured Phycisphaerae bacterium
GGGTGGCGATGGTGCCTGCAAGGCCCACCGCCACGCCTTCACTGATGGGACGGGTCCGGTGGGCCTCCACCAGCAGGCCCTGCCAGTAGCTGGCGAGGAAGCTGAGCAGCGGCATGGGGATCATCGCGAGGGTCGCCGCGAGCGCGAGCGGCATGCTGTCGGGCGAGGAACCCTCCAGGGTCACGAACCAGGCGAAGCCGAGCGGAGTCAGGGCGATCAACGTGACCAGGGCGCTGAAGGCGAGCCCCATTCCGATCGAGAACCGGAGGAGGGCGGCATGGCCTCCATGGTCCGCGGCGTGTCGGACCGCGACTTCATTGAACGCGACTCCGCTGGAACGGGTGAAAAAGTTCAATCCCGCCACCGCAGGCCAGATCGCGAGCGAGGCGAGCGCGGCCGGCATCTGGTTCATCCCGGCGCTCGCGATCGAATAGGACGCGAGCGAAAGAATGGACGTGAGGGCCAGCGGGGTGAAGAATCGGACGGTCGAATTCAAATCGAGGCGGCGATCCGACCGGGCGGACGCGAGCGGCCCGCGCTCGACTCGCAGGGCTCCGATCCGGGCGAACACCGCTTCCGCGATCACACCGGTGGAGACCGCGAGGGCGGCGAAGGCCGCACCATCGGCGGAATCGATCTGGAGGGCGATGGCGAGGGGAATCGTGGTGGCGATCAGACGGATCACGGTGCCGACCCCGACCTGGCGCTGGCGGCCGAAACGAATCAGCAGTCCCTGGTGGAATCGTCGCTCCGCCACCGCGGCGGTGAACGGCAGCATGAGTCGGAAGCCCGTTCTCGAGGCTTCGATCACTTCGGCCGGGGGATCGAGCAGAGGGATGACGATGAGATCGAAGAGAGGGGTGAACGCGATCAGGCCGTGGATCAGCGTGAGCCCGTAGCCGAGGCCCCGGCTGAATCGCTGGAGGAACCGGTAGTTCTCGGGAGAGTCGGAAAGTCTGGTGCTTGCCGCAAGGAGCATGATCACCGGGCTTTCGATGAGCAGACTCACCGGAAAGAACACGCCGCCGTAGGCCGCCAATTGGACTTCCGAGTCGGGCAGACGACCAAGAATGGCCGCGATGAGCGGCATTTCGACCCCCATCAGGATCCAGCTGGCGGCGACCGGCCACCAGGTGGACATGATCGTTCGATGGGAAAGCGGTGGTCCGGGAGTCACGCGGGATCTCGTGGGGGTCGACCGGGCGGTCGATGAGTTGCGGAGGGCCGGATCGACGGCGGATCGGGGAAGCCATCGTAGAACCTTGCCGGGTCAGGAAGTGGCTGCATTCGTGAATCCCCGAGGATTGTGAACGGGACCGTCACAGAGCCGGCGGTCGGAACTAAGGAGGGTGGTGATCGTCATCGACGGACGGTCCGATCGGCTTGCGTAGCGTTGTCGATCGAACGATTCGGACTTCAGCCCGGTCGTCTTCAGGAAGGAAACCACCATGAAGCATTCTCGCCCCGCCTCCTCCTCCTTCTCCTCCACCGCCGCCGGTCTGATCCTTTTGCTGGGCGTCACCGGCCTGGCCGTCGCAGAAAGTGAATCTCACTCCCGCATGACCAATGCCGCTGGTCTCTCTCCTGCCCAAACCCAGATCGATGCTCGACCGAAGTATCAACGTTTCGACGAGATTGAAGACCGGCATTCCGGTCCGCGGTGTGGCACCCACTCATCCGAATGGACGCCCCGAGGAACGAAACATGACGTTCATATCCAGCTTGAACGCTGGGATGACGCCTCGAGTCACCGTCTGCGATTCCAATCGGAACGGCGGGGAAACGACTCCGGTGCCCGGGAACTGATCCAGATGGAATCGGCGGTCAAGGATCCCTTTGGTTTCGGAGCCAAGGATCTCGAAGCCAGGCCGCGGGCCGTGAATCCGTTTCAAGGACCGGCATGCGATCCGATGGACCTTGATGGCGACGGGTCGGTCGACATCGCCGATTTCGAGGTGCTGGTCGCAGCCTTCGGGACTGCGAAGGGGGATCTGGATCGCAGTGGCATCGTGGATGGGCGGGACCTCGGCCTGATGCTCATTCGGATCTCCCGGACAGGCTCCGACTCCTGAAGATCCCGGATCGAATCGATCCGGAAACCCAGAACCATTTTCTCTCTTGCATCGATCCCTTCGGTTTTCAGCCGGTGGGATCGATGCTTTCACGAGGCGTTGGGGATCGCATCAGGCGGAGTGCGTCGATCAACGATTCCCACCAGCAGGCCCGTCGAGACGCAGGTCAGAATTCCGACTGCCGCGTAGGTCAGGCCGTTCCACGATGTGAAGGCTCCCACGCTCCAGACCGCGATCGCACTTGCCACCAGACCACACCAGCCCGCCACCGGTCCGGTGCGACGGGTCAGGGCGCCGAGCAGAAACACGCCGGCGACCCCGGATCCGAAGAGGCCGATCACCTTGAACCACACATCGAGGAGGCTGGGGTCGTCGACCCGAACCATCAACAAGGCCGCGCCGGTCCCCACGATGCCGATGGTGATGGTTGCGATTCGGGCGACCACGAGACGGCGGCGGTCATCAGCATCGGGACGAAAGCGTCGGTACCAGTCGGTGGTGAATGCGGTGGCGACCGAGTTCATGGCGGAATCGAGGCTGCTCATCGCCGCGGCGAAGAGCCCCGCGAGGACGATTCCAGCGACGCCCGCCGGGAGGAGGTCGACGATGAACAGGGGCAGGACCTGGTCGAGTTGACTGGTTGGCTGGAGGGCGTCGGGATTCGATCGATAGAAACCCCAGAGTCCGGTTCCAAGTGCGAAGAAGAGGAGCGAGGCCGGCAGTGCGAGAAAAGCTCCGGCAAGCACCGCTCGCTTCGCATCGCGTTCATCCTTCACCGCGAGGTACCTCTGGACCACGGACTGATCACTGGCGTATGGAATGAGGTTGGTGAAGACGGCGCCGAGAAGGATGACCAGAAGAGACGGGCGAGTGAGATCCATCGAGACGTCGGCGAGCCGAAGTTTGTTGGATGAAGAAGCATCGCTCATCAGGCCTTCGAGACCACCGTCGATGCCTTGAATCATGACCACCAGCGCCCAACCGGCACCGCCGAAGAGAACCACCGTCTGGAGCACGTCGGACCAGATCACCGCTTCGATACCTCCCAACACCGTGTAAAGGATGCAGATCGTCCCCATGATGAGGATGCAGGCGACCACGTCGAGGCCGGTGACCGCGGAGAGGGCGATGGCGGGAAGGAGGGTGACCACCGCGACCCTTCCGACCTGGAACAGCATGTAGAGGGCACTGGCGGCAAGACGGAGAGACCAGTGAAAACGATGCTCGAGATATTCGTAGGCGGTGGTCACTTCGAGGCGTCGAAACGCGGGTACGAGGAACAGGGCCGCGAACGGGGCCACGACGATGATTCCCATGTTCTGAAGAAAGTAGGTCCAGTCGGTGTCCCAGGCCTTCGCCGGGATCGCCATGAATGTGATGGCGCTCAGGGAAGTGGCGAAGATCGAGATACCACTCGCCCACCAGGGAATGCGACGACCTGCGAGAAAGTACTCGTCGGTGGTGTCTTCGTTTCGAGCGAAATGGAATCCCATGCCGACCAACACCGCGCCGTAGCCCACGATGGCGAGCCAATCGAGCCATCCAAGGCCGCTTGGAGATTCCAGAGTGGTGACCACTGCGAGTCGGTTCGTTCCGAGTGGGGCGCTGATTTCCCCTCCGGCGATCAGCGTGGCGCCGTCGAATCGAGTTCCGGTCCTCTCGATCTTCACCGTCCCCGTGGTGATGGGAGGTGCGAGGCTTCCTTCCGGTGGAGAGGGAAATCGACCTCGACGTGTCCAGCGGTCGGTGATCGGGTGATAGACCGCGATATCGGTGCCGAATTCCGAATCTTCGTTCGAATTGACGGAGGGCGGATCGAAGAGCCTTCCGTCATGTCCACCCGCCACGGCCAACAGGTCCCAGCCCACGGCGATCGCCGGACTGGTGCCACCGGCCAGAGGGCGAGGGGGGGCGGTGAGAGGGGTCCACGCATCTCCAACCGGGTCGTATCGCCATGCATCCAGGAGCGGGGAAGCGATCGATGATCCGATGCCCTCCACGTCCGGGGAGATTTCAACTCCGGAGAACAGGTAGGCGGCACCACGGTGAGCCGCGGCCACCGGGATCAGTCGGCCGGGGCCCGGGATGTCCGCACCTCGGCTCCACCGGCGATCGGCGTCCCACTTGGGATCTCCAAGATTCCCCAGATTCAGTCTCCAGGTCGAGCCGATGGATGGGCCGTCGCTGACCGTGCGGCCACCCATGAGAACCACGGTCTCGCCGACCAGCACGCCGGCGGCATACGCGAGAGGTTCCGGAAGATCGGGGAGATCGACGATACGAAGGGTCCCGTCTTCATTGCCGATGATTCGAAACGCATCCGCGATGATTCCTTCCTTGGTCTCTCCGCCGATCGAGATCACCCCGTGTTCGGGATGCGTGATCGCGACGCCGTGGGCGAGTGGACGAGGGAGAACGGTCTCCGAAATCGTCCAGCCGGCCTCCGGGTCTCCGAGGTCAAGGAGCCGGATCTGTTGTCGCCACTTCCGGCCCGCCCGATCTGGTGATCGTTCGGAATCGCTGGTGCCGCCGGCGAGCACGATGCGGCGACCGATCCGGCCGCTCAAGGAACCCGTGAGGGTCTCCTGGTCTGGAACCTCCGGAATCGCATCGAGATCGATGTCCACGATCGCCGCGGCGGTGACATTCGACTCGACTTCCGGCACCGCGGCGGTGATCGGGGAGGTCAGCAGGCAGGCGATCAGAATCGCCAGCGGTCCTCGACCGCCATGCGAACCCGGTGAGCATCCATTCTTCGCGGTTTCGATCATCGCAGCGCATCCTACCGCGGGCGGAAGAAGCGTCTCAGTGGTCGGGATCCAGACTGTGGCGGGGTGCCGAACCGGTCATCGGTCCGGCACTGAATAGAAAACGACCCTCGAGATGCTCGAGGGTCGTTTCGTTCGAATGGCTGGTCCCGGTTCGCTCCCGGTGGGGGAGCGGTGAGGGGGGTGGATCAGGCGTCGAAGGCGAGGTCGCCATTCTTGACCGCGGAGATCGAGTCGACCTCGAGTCGGAAAGGACCGGCCTTCTTGTCGTAGATGTAGAACTCGACGGCTCGAATGTCCTTGGCGGTGACGCTTCCCTGCATGATCTGACCCATGAACTGACGCTGGAGGTCTGCGATCGGGATGACGACTTCGGTCCATTCGCCAGCCACGGTGGGGAAGGATCGCCAATAGCCTTCGGCGCTTCGGCCGCGGTAGCTCTTGACGCCGAGCTTGTAGTCACGGCCGTCGCCCTTGACCACCAGGCGGACGGCTTCGGCTCCGGCGAAGAAGCCCTCCGGGATGTTGGTGCGAATCGAGGAGAAGCCGCCGTTGTTCTCAAGCGAGGTCTTTCCGTCGAAGACCATGGCGCCCGAATCCTTGGTGATACGACCGGTCGACCGGCCTCCCATGACGCCGTCGAGAACCGTGTTCCATCCCTTGAAGTCGTCGTTGTTTTCGAAGTTGAAAAGAACCTTTCCCTGGGTCATCACTGCTCGGGCATCCGTCTTGGAAGAGGCCTCGCGGCTCTCCTTCCGGCCGGTGCCGCCCGTCTCGGTGCGGGATGCGACGATGCTTCCGTCCTGCAGTCCCGAGAAGAGGGAATCAATGATGCGTCGGTAGGCCCAGGCCCGCGATCGC
>CAJWFU010000178.1:0-5698 GCA_913031315.1 uncultured Phycisphaerae bacterium
CGGGGTCATCGGCGGCGGTGAAACTCGGGACGTGACAGGCGTTGCAACCCAGGTCGTTGAACACCGTCTCGCCGTGCATGCCACCCCGCGGACTCTGTGGCGGTGCGGCCATGTATCGCTGGAAGTGGGTGACGCGGTCGACGAAGGTGAAGCCTTCGACGTCGGGGTGGTCCTCGGGGTCGGCGACGTCATCGCAGAGGGCGAGTTTCGCGAGGTCTCCGTTGGGTGCGGTCTCCTCGCCGAGGATCTGATTGGTCAGGCCCATCTCCATGAGGCTGGCATCGCCGGAGAAGTGCTCGATGGTCGCGATGATGGACTTCCACCCGAACCGACCGGCGCGTTGAGGCGAACCGGCGGGTGCGGCCAGGTCATCGACCCAGTGGACCCGGCCACTGATTCCGTCGCCATCGGCGTCGCTCACGTCTTCGTTCGCGGCGATGTCGGCGTCGGCGATGGCTTCGACCAGTCCGTAGCCCATCATCCCCGGCGTGATCCGGTTGGTCGTGAAGTTCGCTTCGGGTGGAATGACTTCCTCGCATCCGGACGAGATCGCGACGAGTTGCCGAAGCGTTCCCCCGGGGAGGGTCACGAATTCGCCCTTGTCCGAGTAGCCGAAGTGGGTGACCGCGATGTTGCCGGGGCCGCCGTCGGGATTCGAGTGGCAGGACCTGCAGTTGGACTTGTTCAGGACCGGGCCGAGGCCGTCCTCGATCGGAATCGGGGTGGCGTAGAGAACTCGTCCCAAGCCGAATTTCTCGAGTTGATCGGCGTCAAGCCCGACCAGGGGTGAACCGACGGGAGGTTGCGGACTGATCAGGAGGCCGCGTCGGCGTTCACCATCACGTCCATCCAGGGGTCCGGCCTCGGACGAAGAGAGCACGCCGGCGAGGGTGGCGATGGACGTCGTGAGGATGCCGGCGATCAGGACTCGTCGCGGGGTTTCTGGTCTCACGGGTCGGCTCCAATGGATACGCGGCTCCGCGCAGCGCGGAAAGGGGTACCCGGATGTCAGATCTTGCGATGGTCCGAAAAAACGGAAAGCAGCCCTTTCGATCGGCGCCGAGGAACTCACCTCGCCGCTGGGCTACCCTCTCCTCAGTATTGTTGCCCGTCGAAGGGTTCCAGTCCAATGATCGGACGCGGGAATCTTCGGTTGGATCCCTGTTTTTCGAAGTGAGGTCCGGAAGTCTTGAAGCCGGCCTCCAAGGTCCGTGAATCAGAGATCCGAGAATCGGTTTCACCCTCACCACGATCGGATGTTTCGACTGATGGTCAAATCAAGGAAACACGCCGCCCCTCGCTGGATGGTTCGGATGAGCCTTCCAACCCTCTTGCTGGCCGCGTGTGGCCAACTATCGGACGTTACGCCCGCGCCGGAGCCGGATTCGGCCGAGTCCATCGCCGCCGTACCACTGCCGGACCCACGGCTTGATCTGGGCCTTCAGTTGTTGAGCGGCGGCCAATTCGAGGATTCCCAGTTGGTGTTCGAGGCGGTGCTCGCGGATCACCCGAATCATCCCCGTCCTCGCTTCCTTCGAGCCCTCTCGATCCAGAAGCAGAAGAATTACGCGCCGGCGTTGCGGGAATTCGAGGCCATCCTCCAGGATCCGCGGGAGTTCACGGGCCGGGACTCGCTGGATCATTTCCGCGGATGGTGCCTGTTCTATCTGGGGCGGCCCCGCGAAGCCGAGGTTGCGTTCGCCAGTCATCTTGCGAGTCAGCCAGACACCCCGGACTCAGAGTTCGGTCGTGGGCGTTCCTTGCTGGAACTCGGCCGACCGGAATCGGCATTGGCGGCGTTCGACAGGGCGTTGGAGCTGGAGATCGCCGGCGCCGCCCGCCGGCGTTCGATCGGAAAGACCTGGATCCGCCGTGGCGACGCGCTCTGGGAACTGGATCGATTCGAGGAGGCGACGAAGTCATTTCACAAAGGTGTGATCCAGTTCGCCGATTCGTATGAAGGCTGGGCGAAACTGGCTCGCGGGCATGAGCGTCTGAAAGATCAGGAGAAGGCCGCGTGGGCGAGAGGTGAGGAACGTCGGGCTCGTCTTCGACTCGGCGTACCGATAGACGGTGATGTGTTGCCCGATTCCTCGCTGGAAGCCGGGTGATGCGTCCGCGTCCTCTCCAATCCGCGTCGCTGTTCGGAACGCTCCTCGCGTCCCTGTTCGGATGCGGACACGAGTCGGGTTCGGATCGGTCGCCGTCCATGGACGCGCCATCGATCGTCCTTCTCGATGTGACCGAGGGCTCGGGACTCGATTCGTTTCGATCGACCAGCGGGGGGGATCCTTCGACCACGATCGTGGAGGTCAAGGGCGGTGGCCTCGCCTTGATCGACGGTGATGGGGATGGTGATCTTGATCTGGTCTTCCCCAACGGCGCCACGCTCGATGCGCCGTCATCCGGGCCGGGTGCCCGGTATTTCCGCAACCTCACCGTGGAGGAAGGGCGTCTGGCCTTCGAGGACGCCACGGGTGATTCTGGTCTTGAAGCTCACCAGGACTGGAGTTTCGGGAACGCCGTGGGAGACGTCGATGGTGACGGCATCGACGATCTGATCATTGCAACCCTCGGTGGGGACCGACTCTGGCTCGGCCGTGGCGATGGTCGCTTCGAGGATGGCACTTCGGCCTGGGGCCTTGGCACGGGGAGGGCGGAGGAAGGATGGTCTTCGTCGATGGGGTTGGGTGATCTCGATGGCGATGGTGATCTCGACCTCGTGGTGGTCGGATACCTCGAATTCGATCCCGCCGATCCTCCCGGAACCTCGACCTTTCGTGGCATCGAAGTGCTCTCCGGTCCCCGAGGTCTTTCCGCCCGTGCCGATCGCTGGTACGAAAACGTCGGCGGGCGGTTCGAGCGACGCGAGGTCGACGGAATCGCCCGCTACGGACTCAATCTGGTCATCACCGACTTCGATCGGGATGGACGTCAGGACGTTCTGATCGGAAACGATTCTCATCCGAACCAGTACTTCCGGAATCTCGGCGACTGGCGTTTCGAGGAAGTCGGGGTGCGAACCGGGGTGGCGACCAATCGTGAGGGTGACGCGCAAGCGACCATGGGCATGGCCATCGGGGACGTCGATGGCGATGGCACTCCCGATGTGTTCAGTACCAACTTTTCCAGCGACACCAACACGCTCCACCTCAATCGAGACGGATTCTTCGATGACCGAACCCGGCCTCTCGGGCTCGCGGAGGGTTCCCGACCCATGCTCGGATGGGCGACGGAATTCGTCGATCTCGATCACGATGGTGACGAGGATCTGGTGGTGTTCAACGGCCACGTCTATCCGCAGGCGACGGTGGAGAACATGGACAGTTCCTATGCGCAATCGCCGGGGCTCTGGGTGCGGGGTGGTGATGGTTTTCAGTTCATGGATTCGCGTGATCCTGCTCACGCGTTGATGTTCGAAGCGAACGAATGGCTTCGAACACCTCATCGAGACCGGGCGGCGGTCTTCGCGGACCTCGACCTTGATGGTGACGTGGACGTCGTCGTGATGGAACACAACGGGCCGCCTCGCCTGCTGGAGAACCAGCACGATCGGACGGATGACTGGCTGGTGGTGAGACCGGTTCCGTCCGCGGGTGCGGAAGTCACGGCCACCCGAGGTGATGGCATCCAGCGTCGCTGGATCAGGGGCGGCGGGCCCTATCAGTCGAATGCGGCCCCGGAGGCCCACTTCGGTTTCCCTCGGGATGGATCGGGCCCGATCGCGGTCCGGGTGCTTTGGCCCGACGGGACGGTGGTCGAGGAGATCGCCTCACCCGGGCGACGGCTGGTGATCGAGCGGGCTTCCGACGATCGTGGATTCTGAACGGGTTCAGAGCAACGGAGAGAGCAGGCCCGCCGCGTTCTCCAGCAGCCGGGTGCGGCTCGGTCTGGCTCCCCATTTCCGGGGATCGACCACGACGCTTCGGTCGCAGTAGGACTGCTGCAGGAAACGCAGGTTGCTGGCGAAGTCGCAGTCGAATATCAGGACCCCGGCCTCGAAGTTGAGATCGAAGCTTCGGCGATCCAGATTGCAACTGGTCACCAGAGCGACTCTGCGGTCGACGGTGATCGTCTTGGCATGAAGAAGGCCGCCTTCGAATTCCAACATTCGGACGCCGGCTTCGAGGAGGGGGGCGTAGTTGGACCGGCTGGCCAGGGCCACCAGGCGAGAGTCGTTTCGGCGTGGCACCACGACCGTCACCTTGATGCCGCGTCGGGCCGCGGTCGCGAGGTTGACGATGGTGGCGCCATCGGGAACGAAGTAGGGCGTGGTGAGGACGAGTTCCTCATCCGCTTCGTGAATGCAGGACTGGATCAGCTGGGTCGCCGCATGGTTTCGGAAATTGGGTCCGGAAGCCACCACCTGGGCGATGACCCCGTTCTCTCGCGTCGGCACGGGTTCGAGCAGTTCATCGACCAGGGACTCTCCCGCATCGAGAAACCAACCCTCGACGAACAGCAGATGAAGTTCCTTTGCGACGGGGCCGACGAGCCGAACCACGCAATCGACCCACGGGGCGAACCTGGGTTTCAACGCGAAATCGGCCTCCGCGAGATTCTGGCTTCCGGTCCACGCCAGTTCATGGTCGATGACCGCGATCTTTCGGTGATTCCTCAGATCGAGCCGCGCGAAGATGGCGCGGATGGGATTGGCGGGAAGCGCGACCTTCACCTGGACTCCGGCTTCCCTCATCCGTTCGCAGAGATGGGAGCGGAGAAACAGCTTGCTTCCCACCGCGTCGACCAGCACTCGACATGTCACGCCTCGCCCGACCGCGCGGATGAGGGCCTCGCCGATGCACGTTCCAGCCTTGTCATCAAGCCAGATGTAGAACAGAAGATGGCAATGTCGCTTGGCGCCATCGATGTCGATTTCCATCCGGCGGATGACTTCGGCGGTGTCTCCGAACAACTCGATGGTGTTGCCTCGAACCGGCGCGCCGCCACTGATCTGCTCGGCAAGGCGAGCCAGGTGCGAGCTGCTTCGATCAAGTTCGTCATGGGCCCTCGCTTCGGTGTCACCGTCGGCGTGGATATCCGGACGATCGAGGGCTTCTCGAATTCGACGGTGGCGGTCGATGCGGCGTCGACCGAGGCGGGTCTCGCCGACGAGCAGGAAGATCACGGTCCCGATGAACGGAAGTCCGAGGAGAAGAAGGATCCAGCCGATCCGGGACTCCGGACTTCGCCTCTTCTGAGCCAGCACCCAGATGGCGAGCGACATTCGGACCAGAAAGTCACCGAGCAGCAAGAGCTCGCCGAGCAGCCCGTAGTCACTGATATGCCGCAGGATTTGAAGCATGGCGATCCCCGCTTTGGGTTTGGATGAAGATCATCCGAGAGCAGATCGGGGCAGCGTTCAAGGGTCGCCGAAAACGCTCACATGAGTTCGAGGACCTGGAATTGAGTGGGGCCCTTGGGCAGATCGACCCTCACCACGTCGCCCACTCGAGCCTTCATGAGCGCTTCGCCGAGTGGACTCGTACTGGTGACCTCGATGTAGTCCAGGGAGAAGTCGCCGCTGGCGGTGCCGACGATCTTGTACAGATCTTCGTCGTCGTTGTCGATTTCTCGAAGTCTGACCGTCGCGCCCACGAAGACCATGTCTTCGGGGATGTTGAGTTCGTCGGTCACCTGAGAGTTGGCGAGCCGGCCCTCGATCTCCTTGATCTTGGCATTGTTCATGCCCTGGTCC
>CAJWFU010000179.1:0-5692 GCA_913031315.1 uncultured Phycisphaerae bacterium
GGGAGAGGTTGAATGCGACCGTGCGGATGAAGTAGGCGACTCCGTCCTGCAGGCTTTCCTCGGCGACGATCCGGTACGCCCCGGCGACCGTGGTCGAAGGGGTCCGGGAGAAGAATGCCGCATTCGATTGCGTCGGAGACCAGGGAACCAGGGTGTAGGTGTTCCGCTGTGTCCCGTCGAACTGACCGCGAATGAAACTGTCCGGTGACACGGTCGGTGAAACCCAGCGATCCGAGCAGATCAGGCAGGTGAGAACGACCACCATTCCGCTGGCGCCGATCTTGAAACCGATTCCCTCGATCGGAATGATCCAGAACAGCACCACGAAGACCACCGCACCACTTCCGAAGGCGACGAGGTAGGGGAACCAATCAGCGGCGACCACCCCCTGCCCCATGTCGGCCGTCAGGTACTGGACGAGGGCGATCAAGATCACCACCAGTCCGGAGAGCGTGGCGGCGGCACAGATCAGGCCCAGACGCTTCTGACGACTCAGACCCAGTGGCAACAGCATGAACACCGTTCCGACGATCCCGCCGATCAGCAGGAGCATGTCCGTCGCGGTGAGGGAATCGAAGATCGGCGAATACGAACGAACCGCTTCACCGTCGGGGGACAGTTCCACCGTCCACAGCGGAAGGCCGTTGGCCACGACCGGCGCAAAGATCGCGAAGAACCCGATCAGTCCGATCCAGATCAGACCGAGCTGGGCTCCACGACGCTCGATCACGCGACTCCAGGCGTCGGCCCAGAACGGCTTGGCCTTGGACGCACCGACCCCGCGCATCACTTCGATGCCGCTGATCGTCTGCTCGGTATCTGGCTTGGGAGAAGTCATCTCGAGGGAAGGTCCCGGATCAATCGAAGGTGACGCGGGGATCCGCGGCCGCATAGAGGATGTCCGCCAGCAGCAATGCCAGCAGGTTGAGCACCGCGATCATGAAGACGTTGGCAAGGATCACATCACGGTCGAGGTTGAAGATCGCGTTCAGGATCAACGATCCCATTCCCGGAATGCTGAAGATTCGTTCGACGACGACCGAACCCGCGAGCATCGCGGGGAACACCAGCACGAAAATGGTGATGACCGGGAGCAGGCTGTTTCGGAAGACGTGGTACCACTTCACATCCTTGTCGGAAACACCCTTGGCACGGGCGGTCCGGACGAAGTCCATGGTGTAGGTATCGAGCATCGCGGCACGGGTCTGCTTGGCAAGAACCGCCCAACCGCCGTACACGAGGCAGAAGACCGGAAGCACCATGTGCCAGAGCATGTCGAGGAAGTATCCCGGAGCGAACGCCCCATCGACCCAACCCGGGAGGTAGGACATCTCATCCGCGCCGTTGGAATGAAGACCCGAAACCGGGAACCAACCGAGATATTGCTTGTCGGCAAGGAAGCCGATCGCGAGCACGCCGGCCCAGACCACCGGAATGGACCAGAAGACGACGAAGATGCCGCCGGAGATCTTGTCGAAAAGACGGTTGTGTCGAGCCGCGGCCTGCATCCCGAAGGGAACCGCGACCAGATAGATGACCGGCACCGCCACCACGTTCAAGAGCAAGGTCACCGGGAGTGCTTCCCGAATCAGATCCAGGACCGGTCGACCGACGGTGAAGCTCTTTCCGAAATCAGGCCAGTCAATCGTGATCCACGGCCCGAGACCGATGCCGGTCAAGGGATACGGGCCCCGCGCGAAGGCGGCCTGCACCCGTTCGAGGGCGGCCCGGGCCTGGGCTTCCTTCTCGACGGTGTCTCCGAAAGCCGCGACCACTCGAGGCCATTCCTCAATGTTCGTCTGGGGCGCGAAAGTCTCGAGCAGTTCGAAGTCAATGACGTTTCCGGCGGCCACTGCCGCGTTGAACTTCGAGCGGTTCATGAGCGAGGCCTGCCGTTCAGCCACCTTCTCATCGACTCCGGCTTCGATCAACCGAACTCGTTCGCCTTCGATCAAACGAGATGAATCACCGGCGGCGTAGCGAGCGATCTCGCTCGAGAAAGCCCGGCTGGACATCAGATACTGGGCCCTGGCCCGGAGGTACGCCTTGTTCGCATCCTTGTATTCAGGAATCCCGGCGGGGTCGAGACCCACTGGAAGTCCCTCGGATTCACGATCCTCCGCCCGAGCCAATGCATCCTTCACCGCGGCGATCCGAGTGGCGCCTTGATCGTCAGGGAGCGTGCGATTCTCCTGGGCGGCCGCTTCCACGAGTCCGGGTGACATCTCGTACCAACCTGCGAACCAGGAGGCATCCATCGGGAGCGGCTTCACCTCGCGGGGCGGCTCCTCGAGATCGCCGGCATAGTTCTGCATCGCTCGCTCACCGAATTTGATCGGTGCGATCCTGGCAAGCCATCGACCGTACTGGACCACCGCGGGATCGTCGAGACCGTAGCGATCCTCGATGTAGAGAAGCTGAAGACTGGCCTTGCTGTCCGCATCGACGCTTCCGCCGGCGGCTCGAAGGGCCGCACCGATACCTCCCGGTGCCATGGCGAGAAGCATGAACACGAGAAAGGTGATTCCCAACAGCGTGGGAATCATCAGGAGCAGTCTTCGGGCGATGTAACCGAGCATCGGTCAGCAGATTCCTTCAGGGACGGTTTCAACCGAGACGAACACCATCGTGCTTCGTTCAATCATCAGAGGGGCGTCGATTCACTCCGCCACGCGGAAGAACTCGCCCGTCTCAAGACCGATGGGATACGTCTGGACGTTTCCGATGTCTCGATTGATGAATCGGATCCACGGCGAAACCCGGAGAAAGGTGTAGGGCTGTTCTTCGTGGATCACGGAGTGAAAGTCGTGCCAGACGAGCATCCGCTCTTCCCGATCCATGGCCGCCCGTCCCTTGTCGATCAGATCACTGGCCGCGGGACTGTCCCACTGGATGAAGTTGTCGCCCTGATCGAGGATCGAAAGACGGTGCCAGATCTGCTTCGGGTCCGATTCGGGGGAACTGGCACTCCAGGCCATGATCATGGCATCGAAATCGCGCCGCTTGAGCATGTCCGAGTAGAACGACCAGTCGACCACCCGCGGTTCGCAGATGATTCCCGACTCGCCGCACTGCGAGACGAGGTAACTGATGATTCGTTCGGAGGTCTCACCCGAGTTGGTGATCGTGAACTCGAACTTGAAGGGCGTGCCCTTCGAGAAGAATTCGTCGTCTCGTTGGTACTCGAGGATCCCGTCTCCATCAGCATCGGCCCAGCCCGCCTCCGCCAGCAGGGCCTTCGCTCCCGCAAGGTCGTAGGGCCAGGGGGTGATGTCGGGGTTGGAACTCGGGGAACTCGGGCTGTTCGGCCCGGTCGAGACCACGCCGACTCCGGCCCAGATGCTGCGGATCATCTGCTCACGGTCGAGGATCATCGTCATCGCCCGACGAACCCGCTGATCGTGGAACGGGGTCCAGGTGCCATCCGGCGGTCCGCCTCGTCGGCCGCACTGCCAGCCGATGAACGAATACCCGGATCTCATGTTCACCCACTTGTAGATCGCGCTTTTCTGAAGGAAATCGGCGTCCTTCCGGAGTTTGGAATACTGGGTCGACGAAGGCGTCAACATGTCTCCGTCACCGTTCCGGAAGCCAACCAGCGCCGCGGTGGGTTCGGTGATCACCTTGAATCGCATGCTTTCGAGCGCCGGCTTCTGATCACGCCAATACCGTTCGTTGCGAACGATCACCACGTCTTCGCCGGGTGACCACTGGTTGTCGACGTCCATGACCTCGAGCCGGAACGGTCCGGAGCCGACGAGCAGGCCCGTCGACTGATTGATCACCGACTCTTCGAGCGGGGCGTACACGTGCTTGGGAAGCACCACGATCCCGAGCGTGTAGTCGAGATTGGTGAAGACCGCCTTGTTGAAGACGAACTCGACCGTTTGATCGTCGATCACCTTCACCGCTTCGATCATGTCGAGCGTCGAACGGCTCCGCTCGGCCTCGATCCGCGTGTTCTTGATGAAATCCTCGACCGTCCAGCGGATGTCTTCAGCCGTGACCGGCATCCCGTCACTGAAGATCGCTCGCGGATCCAGATGGACTCGAAGCCACATGCCGTCGGGATCGAACTGCCACGCATCCGCGAGCACCCCCTTGATCTGCAGGGTCTCGGGATCGTAGGAACCCAGGGGTTCGACCACCTGGTCGAGGACCCGGCGGCTGTAGACGTCACCCGAGAGGTACGGCGTGATTCTCGGCATTCGAGCACCGAAGATCTCCGTGAACTCTCCGCCTTCCTGGAAACCCGGCACCAGATCAGGATTGCTTGTGAAACCCGTCGAGTCCTGCCGAGCGATCGCGACGCCGGGGCGGGCCCAGGATTCATCCGTCGCTTTTTCGGTTTGTCCACTCGCCGGTTCGGTTCCCATCGGGTCAGACGACCCGACCGAGACGTCGCCCGCTGAAACACCGCCCAGATTGATATTGATCGGGCGGTTGGCGATCGCGGTCTTCAGCTCGCTGATTTCGCGGCGGAGATCGTCATTGCCACCGGAAGCGAACTGCTTCTCGATCTCCGTCATCTTCGCCTGAATATCACCGATTCGAGCCCAGGCGCGATCCGTCTGTTGCATCTGGAGTGCCACGAGGACACCCACGATGAAGACGACCGCGAGAATCACGAAGTCCTTGAAACCGAAGCGGTTCTGCATATCTGTCCGTTTCCATCGATCGAGAGGCTTCCAGCGACGCCGGAGGATCCTGCAGGCTACGCGGACCCGTCTGCGGGATCAAACTTCGCCTTCAGCCGATCACCGACGAGATTGAGGCTCACCAGCGTGATCGCGATGAAGAGACAAGGCCAGAAGAGCAGCCACCATCGACCCCGCGGGGAATTCAGTTCGCCCAGAGCATCGCTCGCGAGATTCCCCCAACTCGGCAGAGGAGCCTCCACTCCGATCCCCAGAAAGCTCAGGAAACTCTCCGAGAGAATGGCGGCCGGCACCGCAAGCGTCCCGTAGACGACGATCGGACCCACCAGATTGGGGAGAAGATGTCTGGTGAACTGCCGGACCGGTCCCATCCCCTGAGCGCGGCAGGCCTCCATGAATGGCTGCTCTCGCAGACTCAGGACCTGCCCCCGCACCACACGGGCCGTCGTGAGCCACCCCACGCCTCCGATCGCCACCAGCAATGTCGCCACATTGACCGCCTGCCGGGCGGCAGAACTGGGATCCAGGGCGAATCGAGACGCCAGTCCTTCGGCCGCGACCGAGATGAGGACGACCAGCAGAATGTAAGGCAGGCCGTACAGGACATCGACGATCCTCATGGCGACCGCATCCACCCGCCCGCCCATGAAACCGGAGATCCCACCCACCAGCGTTCCGATCAGGACCGCGAAGACCGCGGAAGCGACCCCGATTCCCAGACTCACGGCCCCTCCGAGGAGGACCCGGACCAGGAGGCTTCGACCGAAGGGATCCGTCCCGAGGAGGCGGTCCGGCACGTATCCACCCGCGGCCTCGATCGACGTCATTCGCTGGGTGGTTTCGGAAGAAATCATCGCCGGCCAGGGGGGAAGGTGATTCAGATCGAGATCACCGGCTTCGTATCGACGTTCCAGACTCGTCGGTGCGGCCGCGGACTCGCCCGCCATCGTCACCAGACCCAGCGTCCAGGGCAGGCTCGCAAAGCATGCAAGAAAGATCAGACCGAGTACGAGAGGACCGATGAGGCGACCCCG
>CAJWFU010000180.1:0-5691 GCA_913031315.1 uncultured Phycisphaerae bacterium
TCACCCGTTTCGCGAACTACGACATCAAGTGGCCCGCGATCGGCCCCGACGACGAGGGGCCGGCACGCTTCGTCTTCCAGAACGGCGCGGACCTCTACGTCCACGACGCCCGTGCCCGGGTGACCACGCCGGTGGAGATCGAAATCCCCGGCGCCACCGCCACCCTTCGACCCCAGATGGTCGACGCCTCCGACTTCATGCAGGGCTGGTCGATCTCGCCGTCCGGCAAGCGGGTCGCGGCCACCGCACGCGGTGATCTCTGGACGCTCCCCGCGAAGAACGGCAGCCCCCGGAACCTCTCCCGGACCTCCGGCGTCGCCGAACGCTCACCGTCCTGGAGTCCGGATGGCAAGTGGATCGCCTACTTCTCCGACGCGCCTGGCGAGTACGAACTCTTCGTCCGCCGCAGCGACGGCCGAGATGAACCCCGGCGACTCACCGACGACCTCGGCGTGTTCAAGAACGCGATCCACTGGGGTCCCGACTCCTCGTTCCTGGTCTACGCCGACAAGACCGGCGATGCCCACCGAGTGGACATCGAGAGTGGTGAACGAACCACCTTCGCCCACGATGATCGTGGCGTGTTCCCCAAGCCGAGTTTCAGTTCGGATGGCCGATGGGCCACCTGGTCGGCGAGCGTCGGTGAATCGATGATGGGACGCGTTCATCTTCACGACTTCGATTCGGGTGAGACCCACGTCGTCACCAGCGGCATGTTCAACGACGAGTCCCCGACCTTCGACCACGACGGCGAATGGCTGTACTTCACCAGCGATCGACGATTCGCCCCGAGTTACTCCTCGATCGACGGAACCTGGATCTATGACGACAGCGGCGTGCTGATCGCAGTCCCTCTCCGTGATGACGTCGACAGCCCCTGGCTCTCCGAAAGCGACGAAGAGGAGTGGAAGGACGACGAAGAAGAGGACGAAGACGCCGAAGAAGAAGGCTCGAACGAAGATGCGGGCGAGGACGATGACGACGAGATGGACGAGACCATCGGTCATGCGGACCCTGTCAGCGGCACCTGGGAATGCCTGGCCGACGTCCCGCAGATGGGCCAGATCCCGATGACCATCATGCTCATCCTCAACGGTGACGACCTGGTGACCGGCACGGTCTCGACCGCGATGTTCTCCGGCGACATCGCCGGGTCCTTCGATCAGGACACCATGACCCTGATCCTGGTGATGACCATTGCGAACGGACCCACCGTCGACCTGGAACTGGTGATCGATGGAGAATCCCTGAGCGGCGAGGGCGATCCCGACGACGGCAACCCCGGCGCCTCGATCAACGGCACCAGAATGCCGCTGGACGACACCGACGCGGATGACGAAGAGAAGGTCGGCGACGAAGACGCGGAAGAAGACGACGCGGAAACGCTTGAGATCGATCTTGAAGGATTCGAAGCCCGGGCGATGCCGCTTCCGGTTCGTCCCGGCGCCTTCGGCAACCTCGAGGTCAACGACCGAGGTCACCTGATGTACGTCCGTCGCGGACAGGGTGGTGGCATCAAGGTGTTCGACCTGAGCGACCGCAACCCCAGCGAGAAGTCCGCCGGATCGGGCGGAAGCTTCCAGATCACACCCGATGGCAAGAAGATGCTGGTCCCCCAGGGTTCGGGCGCGGTGATCCGAAAGGCTGGCACCGGTGACGGTGGCGACCGAGTGGTCACCAATCCCATGCTGGTGTCCATCGATCCCCGCGAGGAATGGCGGCAACTCGTCACCGACGCCTGGCGCATCCAGCGCGACCACTTCTACGATCCGGGCCTGCACGGCGTCGATTGGAACGGCGTACTCGACGCGTACCTCCCGCTCGTCGACCAGGCGGCCACCCGCGAGGACGTCAGCCACATCATCGGAGAGATGATCTCCGAGCTGAACGTCGGCCACGCCTACTACTACGGAGGCGACGTCGAGGGTTCACCCTCGATGAACGTCGGCATGCTGGGCGTGGACTGGGAACCGGTCCCCGGCGAGGGTGATCGACCGGACGGATACCGGATCGCCCGCGTCCTCGGCGGCGGCGTCTGGGACGTCGATGCCCGCGGCCCGCTGCAGGAGCCGGGGCTCGATCTCGGCGAGGGCGACATCGTCCTCGCGGTGAACGGCATGGAGATGGATCTGAATCGCGATCCCTGGTCCGCCTTCGTGGGCACCGCGGGGAGCACGGTGGTACTCACCGTCGTCGATGAAGAATCTGAAACCGGCACCCGGGACGTGGTGGTCGAAACGATCTCCAGCGAAGGCGATCTGCGATACCGCGACTGGATCGAGAATCGACGAGCGTTCGTCGAGGAGATGAGTGACGGCAAGGTCGGTTACATCTACGTCCCCAACACCGGTCGTGACGGCCAGAGCGATCTCGTGCGTCAGTATCACGGTCAATCGCACATGCCGGCCATGGTGATCGACGAGCGATGGAACGGTGGCGGCCAGATCCCTGATCGGTTCATCGAACTGTTGAACCGTCCGGTGACCAACTACTGGGCGACCCGGGATTCGAAGGACTGGCGGTGGCCGATGGGCGTGCACGCCGGCCCCAAGGCGATGCTGATCAACGGCCTCGCCGGTTCGGGTGGCGACATGTTCCCCTGGCTCTTCCGCCACAACGACCTCGGTCCGCTGATCGGAACCCGGACCTGGGGCGGCCTTGTCGGCATCAGCGGCAATCCCGGACTCATCGACGGTGGTTACACCGCGGTGCCGACCTTCGGCTTCTACGAGACCGATGGAACCTGGGGCATCGAGGGACACGGGGTCGACCCCGACATCGAAGTGATGGACGATCCGGGCCTGATGCTCGACGGCGGCGACCCCCAGCTCCAGAAGGCGGTCGAGGTCATGCTCGAAGCACTCGCCAACGGCGAGGGCGCCCGGCCGGTCGAACGCCCGGCCTCTCCGGACCGCAGCGGCATGGGCATCACGGACGAAGACAAGTAGGAGCCGAACTCCACCGATTCGAAGTCCAGAAACGAACGCGACCCGGCGGTACTCCGCCGGGTCGCGTTCATTTTCATGCGAGCCATGATCGTCTCGATCGCTCAGCCGCTGATGGCGGCCTTGATGCGACGATCCAGTTCGGTCATCGAAGGGATTCGCCCCGCTTCCACGTCCAGCCGGATCCCTTCCACCCGCTTCACCAGAATCTCGATCGCATCGGCACTGGCGGCCGGGTCGTACGGCGGATCAGGGAACTGAACGATCGACCAGGTCGAATTCGCGCGACGCAGGCGATAGACCGCGGTTCCGATTCTGAGGACCGCGGCGTCGCCGGATCCCGTGAAGACGCTCGCTCGGCGAATCTCGTCGAATTGATCGAAGAACGCCGATCTCAACATCTCGCCCGCGGCCAGCCGCCCGGGATCCCCGTAACGATCGACCATCGTGTTGCGAAGCTGGATCATCTCCTCGGCCGCCGACCGACGCGCCACGAGCAACCGGCAGACTTCGGGCAGCGATTCGCAGTCCGTGGCCTCGAGCAGCGCCTCGTAGTAGCCGTTCAATGATTGCTCGGCCGCCATCTGAAGCGAGGCCAGAAGCGTCTCCGGAGTCTGAGCATCCATCGGCACCCGCCGGGCCGCCGCGGGGGTGGAATCACACCCTCCGAGAAGCCCACCCGAGAGACCAAGTGAGCCAAGCATCACCACCGCGATTCCCAGGCCCCGATTCCTCCAGCCGTTCGATCGTCGGGCCGGCCCGTTCATCCGTCGCGTATCGACTTCAACCATCGGAGTAATCTCCGAAAGGTGAACCGCCGTCACTTCCGCTCGAGTCTTCGCCACCACCGGTTGCGATCAGAACCGCACCCCCGACCATCGCGATCACCGCAAGGATGCGAAGAGTGTTCCCGGCCCAGGCGGGCAGCTTCCCGAAGATCGGAATCTCGAACCACAAGAGCGCCGAAGGACTCGCGACCACCAGGCCCCAGCACCACCACGGAAAATCACCGTAGGTCTGCCGATGGCCGGCCATCGGGAAGATCGCCAGCAGTACCAGCGCGGCCGCGAGGCCGCCACGACCGATGGTCGGCGCCCCACCGAACGCCGCGGCGAACGCCGCGACGAAGGAGATCATGCTGGCGGTGACCGCGAGAAAGGTCAAGGTGATCCAACCGGCCGCGTCCGCCAGCGGAGCGAGGCCACCGAAGCTGATCCCGAAGACCAGGGGCATCAGGAATCCGGGACGGGCCGCGACCACTCGGTCAAGGGCGACGATCCCGAGGGCGATCACCAGTCCGAGGGCGATCTGATCGGACACCGTCGAATCACTGAACATGGGCTGGGCGGCGTCGAGCGACTTCCCCGCCACCATCGCGGCGATGAAGGGCGCTTTGGCGACCAGACCTCCGACGCAGATCGCGACCAGCTCCAGCATCGGCCAGCTGCGGGTGGAACCCGGTTCGCCGGTGAACGGCATCAGAATCGCGAAGGCACCGGCGAAGATCGCGCTGAACGCAAGCCACTGGGCCTTCTGGCTGGGAGGAAAGACCGGCAGACCGTTTTCCGACGCGAAAGACCCGAAGACCCCGACCGCGAGCGCCACGCCGAAGGCGGCCCCGGAAAGCCACTTCCACTTTCGAAGCGGTGGCAGCAGCCAGGAAAGGGCGATGACGCCACCTCCCGCGAGGATGGGAAGCACGAGAGAAAGCAGGACGGTCATGAACACGGGAGGACTCCGAGGAGGTGGGTACTGGGAGGAATCGTCACTTCACCCAGTCGCCCTCCAGTCCGACGATCATTCGGACCTCATCGCCGAGAGCCTTGTTCCTGACACCCCATTCCATGCCGAAATCCGACCGATTGATGGTGAAGTTCGCTTCGAAACCCGCCTTCTTCTGGACTGGATTCCCCGCAACACCGGTCAGTTCGAGCGCGGCGGTGATCGGCCGGGTCACCCCGTGCATGGTGAAATCACCGGTCACCTCCCAGGTGCCCTCGCCGGTCTTCTCGCCGCCGGTCGACTTGAAGGTCACGGTGTCGAACTCCTTGGCGTCGAAGAACTGCGGGCTCATGATCGTCCGATCGAGCTTCTCACTGCCGGTGTGAACGCTTTCGATCCGCACCGTGACGTCGAGCACGGGTGCCTCATCGCCGTTCTCCGGCCAGCTCATGGTTCCGGTCACATCATCGAACATGCCCCAGAACTTTCCCGCCCCCACGTGATGGATCCGGAAGAGAGCCATGCAGTGAACAGGGTCGAGTTTCCAGGTCAACGCCTCGGCGGCGTTCGAGGTCGCCACCGATTTGGAACCTTCCAACGGATCCGGGGACGCGAAGCCCACAGCGAGTCCGACCCCTCCGAACAGAGAGAAGGCGACGGTGGATCGAAGAATGAACGAGCGGACAGGGTTGGGCATGGCCATGAAGAGCGACTCCGAGAGGTCCGGCCAAAGGCCGGAATTTGATATTCGGCCAAGATGATAGCCCCGCAGGGCATCAGAACCAAGATCCAAGCAAGGCGAAGCCCCCTTTCCCAGTCGACTTGCCCAGTTATCCGGGCGAGCCCGCAGAGAACGACACCACCCCGTAAATCAATGCTTGACCGGCTTGCCAGTATCCGAGGACGGGGTATAATCCCCCTCCCGACCGAGCGGTCTTGCCGCCCGCGAGGGACAATCCAGCGCGAACCATCGCGGGTGTAGCTCAGTGGTAGAGCGTCACGTTGCCAACGTGAATGTCGGGCG
>CAJWFU010000181.1:0-5664 GCA_913031315.1 uncultured Phycisphaerae bacterium
CACAGGCAGTCATTTCGTCCTGATCGAAGAACCCGTCCAGATCCCGTATCGAGCCCGATTCAAACGCCGCTGCCGCGAGGGACCAGCGTGTAGACGATCGGAACCGTCGATGATGCCATCGCATCCAGACTCTCGACGCTCAATGACTGGGCGAGGGCATCGGTCTGTACCTGCCCGTCGGGACGCAACAGACCACCCCGCATCCGACCGTCCAATTCCACCCGGACCACGAGATCGACCTCCCCCGCCAAAGCGAGCGAGATCAGGAGATCACGACGGGCGGGGGAATCCGGATTCGGTCCGCCGATCTCGGCCTGAACCCCGATACCGGCATGAGTGCCTCCTTCCCAGCACGACATGAAGGCCGTGACATCGCGTCGGATCTGTTCTCCGGATTCTCCGGGAGGAAAGGTGAAGACCTCTCGATGAAAGAAATCGAAGAGACTCCCGTCACTCCCGTCATGCAGAAATCCGAAACCCTTGCCGCCTTCCATCGAGTTCTTGTCCATCCCCTGTTTTTCGTAGAGGGCTCGTAACGGTGCGATCTTCATTCCCTGGTCCTCCCCGAGAACGCTGCCCGAGATGATCGAGCCGAAGGAGCCACTGGGAAGCGAGTGGCAGGCATCGCAGTCGACCACCGCCAGGCCGCCGTTTTCGAAATTGTCGCGACCGCGATCGGGGTCACCACCCAGAATCTCGTCTGGAAGCGAACCGTCGATTTCGCGATTGGGGTCGGGAGGAAAGGCGATCGAAGCGAGATATGTTCTCATCGCGGCCATTTCCTCGGGCGTCCCGTCGGCATCGTTCCCCAGGAGCGATGAGAACGCATGGTCGAAGGCGGCGAAGTTCTCACGGTCGCCTCGCCAGTGGAACGGCGCGGTTCCTTCGAGTCCGACCAGGGTCTGGGTCGTCATCGGACCCTTCATCGGATGCCAGTCCTTGCAGAATCCTTGAGGCTGCCCGACGTTGCAGTCCTGATTGAACGGCTTCATCGTTCCCGAGGGGTCATCAAGATCCCAACCGAGCTGATCGATTCGAGCGTCGACGTGACAGCTGCCGCCGGAGACGTGCCCGAGCCCCGACGTCAGATGAGTGTCGTAGAGGAAGGGACGCCCCTCGTTGATGAAGATCGGCGTCGGGTCGAACAGCGTCTGGACCCCGATGATTTCGCGTGACGATCGCTCGATGCCCGTCACGCTCGCGTCGAACCGGTTGAGGACGTACACATGGGTCCCGGTCGGATCCATCACCACCCCGGTCGGCCCGGAACCCACCACGATCCGATCGGTCCTCGAAAGTCCGGCATCGTGCACGATCACGTTGTCGGACCCCATTCCCGTGACCCAGATTTCATCACCCGCGGGAGAACAGACGACCCCGCGATGATCTCCGAGGCTTTGAAGGCGTTCCGCCAGCGGGATCCTGGGATTCGAGTCATCCAGATGCGGATTGAGATCCCGACGGATCACGGCTCCGCTCCCGGGCTCGACGAGGGCGCCCTCCACGTGAATGAAACGCCCGGCGAGGTTGGGTTCGAAGCGAACTTCATTGAACGCCTCGGTTCCCACCACCACGACCCCACCATCCGGCCGAATCGCACACGCCATGTTCATGGTCGGAAGACCGGTTCGGTAGGACGTCGAGAGGCTTCGAGCGTCGATCACCACCAGACCGTGACCGTGCAGATCCCAGCTCACCGCCTCGGACCAGTCGGCACCGTTGTCTTCGATCCACGAACCGTCGTCATCGCGGCGGACGATCATGGAAGCCGCCGGTGCCGCCGGCAGTTTCGGATTCAGCGTGGTTCGAAGATCGAACCGGCGTTCGGAGGCGGGTTCTGATCTCCGGGGTCGGGGTTCACACTCGATTTCACGACGTGTTCGGACAGAACCGTGGTGAGATTTCCGGCTTCGAAGATCGCCCCGTAGATACGGGAACCATCGGTCGCCAAAGCGCGCGGATCCTCACCTCTGACCGGAATCGAGGACGGCGTCGCGGAAAGGTCGCCGGGATCGAAGACCATGATCCGGTTTTCCTGTGAAATGCTCACGAACCCGCGGATCGGTTTTCCGGCGAAGACGACATCGGCCGGCTCGTCACCGGTCGACAGCGTCGCGATCACCCGTTGGTCGCGGAGATCCACCACCGTGATGCTGTCACTCAGGTGATTCACGACCCAGGCCCGGTCCGCGTCGAACGCTCACGGGTTCCAGACCGACCGGGACGCTGCCGCGATTTCGAATCGTGCCATCCGGCGAGCGGTCTAGAATCTCCAGTCGATTATCGGCGGTGTTGGTGACCAGGACCGGCGAACCATCCGGCGTCACGTCGATGGGATGCACCTGAGGCGACTCGAAATTCACGAAGGACTGGCCCGACGCGATCGAGGCGCCTCCGCTCAGCAGAATGAACATGACCAATACCGTCGTCTTCATCGAACCGCTCCATTCCTCGGAATGTCCCCAGTCTGATTCAGATCCTCGCCCCAAGGAACTCCCGAATCCAGATTTTTCATTCCTCCCTCGTGCGAATCGCCCGAGGAGTCGCTGGACGCCTCGCGAATCGAACCCCCACCGGAGAATCACCGATAATGGCCACTTGGAACTTCGGATCGAACTTCCAAACCAAAATGGTCGATTCCAAACGTTCAGGTGTGTTTCCACCGGTCTCGGCGGCGTCGAGCGGCACACCATCCTCCACGAACCCAGAGGCCTCAGGGTGTCTCACCCCGAAAATGACAACCACGACCATGTCGAACGACCATCGGTCCGGACCCCCGATTGGGCGAAGGAAGCGATCTGGTACCAGGTGATGGTCGAGCGTTTTCGGGACGGGGTCTCGGAAAATGATCCCGACCCGCTGAGACCCTGGACTTCGGCGTGGTACGAACCCAGCCCCTGGGAAGGCCAGGACGGCCAGACCTTCTACCAGTCCTACGTCTTCGATCGTCACTACGGCGGTGATCTCCAGGGATTGAAGGAACGGCTTCCTTATCTCAAGGAACTCGGGGTCGACGCGATCTATCTCAACCCGATCTTCCAGGCGTCGACCCACCACAAGTACAACGCCACGGACTACCGACACGTCGACGAGAATCTCGGCGCCGGGGTTCCGGATTTCCAGACCACCATCGACCGGGAGGATCTCGACGATCCTTCCACCTGGATCTGGTCGGACAGCGATCTCATCTTCCTGGACTTCCTGAAGACGGCCAAGGCCCAGGGATTCCGGGTGATCCTGGATGGCGTCTTCAATCACGTCGGCACCCGACATCCGGCGTTCCTCGACGTCCAGGAACGCGGCGTCGAGTCACCGTTCGCCGACTGGTTCAACGTGCGATCCTGGAACCCGTTTCAATACGACGGCTGGGCGGGCTTCGATGAGCTTCCGGCGTTTCGAAAGAGTCCCGAACACGGCCTGGCGTCCAGAAGCCTTCGTGAACACATCTTCGCCGTCACCCGCCGCTGGATGGATCCCGACGGTGACGGAGATCCCTCCGACGGGATCGACGGCTGGCGACTCGACGTGCCGGAAGAGGTTCCAATGCCTTTCTGGGTCGAATGGTGTGAGTTGGTTCGATCCATCAACCCCGAGGCATACATCGTCGGAGAGATCTGGCAGACCAAGCCCGAGTGGCTCGACGGCCGGACCTTCGATGCGGTCATGAACTATCCCTTTGCGGAGATCGCCTGCGATTGGATCGCACACCGGAAGCACAAGATCACGGCCACCGAAGCCGCACGGCGATTCGCAGCACATCGCGAGGCCTACCCCCCGGAAGTCACCTTCGCCCTTCAGAACCTCGTGGACAGTCACGACACCGATCGCATCGTCTCCAAGATCCAGAATCCGGATCGACCCTTCGACCGCAATAATCGCGAGCAGGACGATCCCACCTACGACGGAACCAAGCCTCCCTGCATCGCCTATGCCCGCATGAGACTGATCGCCCTGCTGCAGATGACCTACCCTGGCGCCCCGATGGTGTATTACGGAGACGAGGCGGGAATGTGGGGATCCGACGACCCGAACAATCGGAAACCGATGCTCTGGACGGATCTCGAACCCTACGACGAACCGGGCCAGTCGGTGATGCGGGAGCATCTCGCGTTCTATCGCGACGTGATCGCCCTGAGGAAGGCGCATCCCGCGCTTCGAACGGGTTCGTTCACGACCATCCTGACCGACGACGAGCAGGACGTGATGGCCTTCGTTCGCGAGGATGACTCCGAGGAGGTGCTCGTGGTCCTCAACGCCGGGGAAGAAGAGGCGAGGATCTCGCTCCCGGTCTCCACGAAGGGTTGGACGCCGGTGTTCGGCGGAACCGATACTGCCGGCTTCCCGGAGGTCGAGCCTGCGCACGACGCCCTGCCCGATGCCACGGTGCCCGGAATCTCAGGTAGGGCATGGACACGATCGAAATGAATGAGGACCCTCGGTTTCAATGACCACCATCCACCCCCTGCTCACCGATCGTTCCGCGGGCGTCCTGCTCCATCCGACGTCGCTGCCGTCGACCGATGGCGCGTTCGGGCTCGGTGACCTCGGCCCCACCGCCCGGCGTTTCGCGACCTGGGCGTCCAGCGCTGGCCTTCGTCGATGGCAGATGCTTCCCATCGGCCCCGTGGGCCATGGATCCTGCCCCTACAGCGCTCGATCGAGCTTCGCGATCGAACCGATGCTCGCCTCGGTCGCCGACCTCGTCGAGGACGGCTACCTGCCCGCCTCCGCCACCCGGATCGGACGCGAGGATTCCATCCGCGACGATGGAGGGCGAGCATCCTGGCGTCGCGCCGAGCGATGGAAGCGTCCTCTGCTGGAGGCCGCGTACCGGAGATTCGAGGCCCGGCGAGGGCGGATGGGGCTTCACGGCGCGGCCTTCGAGGACTTCCGGACGCGAAAGGCGGACTGGCTCGAGGACTGGTGTCGATATGCGTCGGCACCGGCCCGAATCCGACGGCCCCGGCTCGACGTGGAACGTGATTCGACGTACCACGCCTTCCTGCAGTTCATCCTCGATCGCCAGTGGAACAGACTTCGACGACACGCCCGGGACGAGGGAATCCGTCTCATCGGCGATCTACCGATCTTCTGCGCTCCGGACAGCGCGGACGTGGAGTCGCGGCCCGAACTCTTTCGACTCGACCGAAACGGCGATCCCACCGTGTTGACCGGCGTGCCCCCCGCGGCCAACCCCGGAGATCCCACGGAGTCGGTCTGGGGCGACGCCGCGATCAACCACGGCCAGCTCTGGGGGCATCCGCACTACAAGTGGACCGCTCACCGTTCGGAGGACTGGGCATGGTGGCGAAGTCGAGTCCGCACCACGCTCGAACGTTTCGACCTGGTCCGGATCGATCACTTCGTCGGATTTCACAACGTCTACGAGATTCCGCGGGACACCACCGACCTGCGCACCGGTCGGTGGCGTCTCACGCCCGGCAAGGAGCTGCTGACTTCACTGGTCGGCGAGCTCGGTCCGCTTCCGTTCATCGCCGAGGATCTCGGAGATCGGACGCCCCCGGTCAATCGACTTCGCGATCAATTCGGCATCGTCGGCATGCGAATCCTCCAGTCCGCCTTCTTCGGCACGCCGGAGGCCAGCGAAGAACTTCCTCACAACCACCCGCAGGCCAGCGCCGTCTATCCCGGAAGTCACGACAA
>CAJWFU010000182.1:0-5648 GCA_913031315.1 uncultured Phycisphaerae bacterium
TGGTTCAATCACCGGGGATGCCCACGCCGAAGCCGAAGATCGTGGCAAGAACGGCAAACTCAGACTCCGTTTCGCGGACGTCGACAACGAAGGACCTGTGAATCGGCACGGCTGGCATTTCGCCAGTCGAAGCACGCCGTCAGATCGACCTTGGCGTCCGATCTGGAACGGCCCCTTCCGACTCGAACTTCTCGTCCCATTCCGATTCCGGGGTCACGAATTCAGGCGACGCCGCTGACCGATCGCCGCGTTCCGTGAAACCTCGAATACCCCCCGGGTTCAACCAGACCATTTCTGGCTGGAAATTCAGGCCGCGGCCACGATCACTGATCGTGGCCGCGTTTTTTCATCTCCTGAATCCGGGGCATTTTTCCAAAAATGAGGTCGCAAATCATGAAATTCCTGCGCCGCCCCAGCTGTTACACGCATGTACGGGTAACCAATGACGTTCGAAGACCCCACCAATCAGAACTGGCTGACCCTCGACGATGCTGCCGACGAGTTCAAGGTTTCACGCCGAACCCTCGAACGCCTGAGGTCCAAAGGATCCCTTCCCGGGGTTCGAACCGGGCGTTTCATGCGGGTGAAGCGGGACGACGTTCGTCGGGCCCTGACCTTCGAGGATCCCGTCCCGCTGATTCGAACCCTGTTGATTCAGCCCCGGGACGAATCTCTGGAAAGTTGGATCCTGGGGTGGTCCCGGTACGTCTACCTGACCCGACCGGACGACCGATCTAGAAAGGCTGCCCAAGACTGGCTCGATCATCTTCAGGCCAGCCTTCCCGGAGGCCTGATTCGTGACTGTACGATTCAGGCGGTGATCGACTCCGCGAACACGTCCGGAGCAAGCCGGGAATTCGCGCTGCTGGTCGATTCGTTGCGGGGGCTCCCACCGGAAAAAACCCTGCAATCGGTCCTCCAGGCATTCATGAAATCCGTGAATCCACAAGCCTTCGGCTGAATCTCGAGGAACAGGCGACATTCTGGCCTCCTGCCTGCGGCTTACCGCGACCGCTGGCGAGTCCTGCGTGCTAGCATCGGGGCATGACCGACGCACCTACTACCGACGAGCGGGATCCCCGCCTCGAACAACGTATCGCCCAGTTTGAAAACATGACCACGGCGGATCCCGAGAATGAGATGGCTCATTTCTCTCTCGGCAACGCCTACCTTCAAGCCGGCCGAGCAGCTGAAGCTGCCAAGAGCTTCGAAAAAGTGATCGAGCTCAACGCTGACATGAGCAAGGCGTATCAACTGGCGGGCGAAGCCATGCTCGACGCGGGTCTTGAAGATCGAGCCGTGGTGGTCCTTGAAACAGGCTGGAAAGTGGCGGCCACGCGAGGAGACCTCCTCGTCCGGGATGGCATCGGAGACAAACTCGAGTCGATCGGGCGGGCCGCGCCCGCCCTCTCCGAAGAGGAGAATGCGGCGGCCGATGAACTTGCCGCATCCGGCTCCTTCATCTGCCGGCAGACCGGCCGCACTGGAACCCAACTCGAGCATCCCCCGTTCAAGGGCCCGATCGGTGCCTGGATCCAGGAGAACATCTCCTTTCAAACCTGGACCGATTGGATCGGCCAGGGAACCAAGGTCATCAACGAACTCCGCCTCGACTTCAGCCGGGACGAAGATCAGGAGACCTACGATCGACACATGCGTGAGTTCCTCGGCATCGACGACGAACTCCGCGAGAAGCTTCTCAACGGTTGAGGGCACCTCACCGCCGTGAAAGAAGATGAAGCAGGAACCAGAAACCGCGACGCCGGCCATCAAGGCCGTCGCCGCGGTTTTTCATTCGCTCGAATCTGATTCGGCCCGAGCCCGTCCGAACCGGCTGGATCAACCAGCGCCCACCTGCCGCTGCCAGAGAAACCACTCGATGAAGGACAAGCCGATCACCACCACGAGAATCCACGGCCAAAGATCCTGCCAGCGGGTCCCACCCGGCCGAGCCCGCCGCCCTTGAACGGACGCGGTACCGATCTCCACCGACTCCGCCGCTTCGATCCATCGTTCTTCACGATCGAGCTGATTCACCGCGACCATCCGTCGAGAACGGTCCTCTCGCCCCGGCTCCTGCCAGGTGATCTCATGCAGACCTGCCCTTCGAACCGGTCCCCAGGAGACCAGTCCGTTCTGGCCGGGTCGAAGTTCGACGGGGTCACCTCCAGGCGGAACCAGCCTCACGTCGGTGGCGTCGACCGGGAGTCTCACCGTGATCGGGCGGCCCGGCATGCCGGCACTGCTGGTCAGTGCATCGCCGACGGTTCCGAGGTAGTCGACCGCATTGGCCGTGAAGTTCACGAAGGATCGAAGGTAGGGCCAGTTTGAATCCAGAGGGTCGAAGGCGACGTGGATCAGATGAATCGGTCCACGTTCCACCTCGAGCACCAGTGGCCCCCGCCCGGACTCCACGAGCACCGTGACCCCGCTCCCGGGAATGACCTTGGCCAGTCGACCAATGAAGAGATCGTCCAGATTGACCATCCGCAGAATCGGGTGCGTGTCGCGGGTCCGCCGGACGATCACGCCGCTTTCGGGATCTCCGAAATTCTGCAGGCCCTCGATCGGCGGGGCCGTTCCAAAGGACAGGTACCGGCCCGGTGGCAACGAATCCATCTGAAGGTCAGGATCCGCGAGGATCACCAGATCCCATCGATCATCCGCATCGTCCTCACTGACCGCCGCGAACCTGGATCCGGAGAGAACCTCGAGCGACTCGAGCGGCATGCCTTCCAGCAGGGAGCGAAGGACCGGTCGATTCAGACCGACCAGTGCCACCCGCATCCGCCGAGCGGGCGGAACCACCATGGCCGCCACATCGTCGACCGCGAGGCCATCCTCGCCGAGGATCGAGGCCTCGATCACCGCCCCACGAAGTTGCTCGATCGGCGTGAAGGCAAATTGTCGTCGGCCCGGTATTCGGCCAAGACCCGGTTCGGTTCTCGCGCCGGGGATATCTATCGGCTTCGGCGTGATGGAACGAACCGAACCGTCCACCGCCAACTGCAGGTCGATCTGCCGAGGTTCCGGATCCGGGTTCTCCACCGCCACGAAGACTTGAATCCGTCCCGGTTGGTCGTAAGGTCTCTCAGCCGCAATCGAAGCGATCCCGATGTTCCGGGCGTCAGGATCACCGACCTGGTGGTATTGAAGCGTTTCACCGGGCATGAGAACCTGATCGGCAAGATCGGAGACCCGGCCGTCGGACCAGATCTCCAGAGCCGCGGGTGCTTCACCGGGGCCCATTTGAGAATCCGGATCGACGATCGTCGTGTAGGCCCGGGCCAGGTCCAACGCCGGTCCGACCAGACTTCGACCATCGGTCGGCTCGATTCCCGCCACGGCCGCGATCGCTTCCTGCCGGGAATCGGTGAACGGCGTCCGAATCGCCGGGTCATCCGAAAAACCGATGACCATGATCTCCGCATCGGATCCGCCGAAGATGCCGCCGGCATGCAACGACTCGATCCGTTCGATCGCGGCTTCCTTGGCCAGTTCCAATCGGGTTCGTCCAGTGCCATCCCCGTCCGCGACGTTCATCGAAGCCGACCGGTCCACCAGAATCACCGTCCGCCCATCGTGAAGTGAACCGGAATCGAACCTTGGCTGCATCAGTGCGATGCCGAGCAGGATCAGCAGAAGAAGTTGCAGAAGCAGGAGCAGATTCAGTCGAAGACGCTGGAACGGCGCGTTGGCCCGAACGTCCTCCACCGATCTCTTCCAGAGCATGGTGCTCGGAATGTCCCGCCGTGTTCTTCGCAGACGCAGAAAGTACAGCGCGACCAGCGGCGGGATCACCGAGGCGAGGACGATGCCGCCGAAGAGAGGTGTCAACCAGGTCACCGAAGGAGACCTCGTCGACGAAGGTACTCGAGCATGAGCGTGTCCAGGTCCATTCCGGTGTCGACGATCATGTGCATGATGCTTCGACGTATGCAGTAATCACGCAGCCCCCCGCACCAGCTGTCCAGTCGTTGCTTGTAGCCTCGAAGAACCGCGGCGTTGACCGTGACTTCCGCCTCGTCATCGTCCTCGAGGTCGACCAGCCGCAGATCACCATTCATTCCGTGGCCACGCGGATCGATCTCCTGGGGCGAAAGCAACTGCATCGCGAACACGTCATAGCCACGCCCGGCGACGTAACGCAGTCCCGACTCGAATCCCTCCTTGTGGAGAAAATCGCTGATCACGATCATGATTCCTCGTCCCTGCCTGGACAAGGCGATCGATTTCATGGCCTCGGAGAAACCACCGCTGCCGCCGGGTTCCAGACCCAGCAGCCACTTGCCGGCTTCATGGGTACGGCGACGACCGCGAAGATTGCTGAGTCGTTGCAGGTTGGCAGGTTCGCCTTCCGGCCCCAGTCCTCCGAATGCCGCGAACGACACCCGGTTCTGATTCACCAGTCCGATGTAGCCCAACGCCATCGCCAGCCGGCGGGCGTAGTCGAACTTGCCGGGGTTCCCCCAGTGCATGCTGGCGGACGAATCGACCGCCACGATCATCGAAAGGTCCTCCTCCTCCAGGAAGACCTTCAGGAACAGGCGGTCGAGTCTTCCGTAGATGTTCCAATCGACGAACCGGAGGTCATCACCCGCGACGTAGGGTCGGAAGTCGGCGAATTCGACGCTCTGCCCTCGCCGTTTGCTTCGGCGTTCCCCTTGAACCCGTCCGTTGAAGATCTTTCGACTCACCACGTCGAGGTGATCGAGACGGGCCATGAGTCGGCCGTCGATCAACTGGTCCACCGAAGTCAGTCGTTCGGAGGGCGGCGGTGGGCCATCGGGAAAGCGAGTCATCGGCCGCCCCCTGAAACCGACATGATTCCGATTCCATCCTCGGGATGCTCCGGATCCACCGCGAGCCGCTCGAGAAGTCCGTTCACGATGTCGTCCGCTTCCACTCCGTCGGCTTCGGCCTCGAAGGTGCGAATGATCCGATGCCGGAGCACCGGCAAGGCGATTCGTCGGACATCCTCCACGCTGGCGGCATAACGGCCGTCCATGATCGCGAGGACCCGGGCAGTGGAGACCAGGGCCTGCGCCGCCCGGGGACTGGCACCCATCCGGATGTAGTGGCGGAATGCAGGAACCATGAACTCACCTTCGGGATGAGTCGCCATCACGAGTCGGATCGCGTAATCCTGAACCGAGGGTGCGATCAGGACCCGACGGGACAGCGCTCGCGCCGCGATGATGTCGTCGCCATCCAGAACCGGGGTCGCGGATCGATTGCCCGATGACGTCGTTCGCCGCAGGATCTCCATCAACTCGCCACGGACGGCGTACGGGACGGAGACCTTGAGCAGAAACCGATCGAGTTGCGCTTCCGGAAGTGGATGCGTCCCTTCCTGCTCGATGGGATTCTGGGTCGCCAGCACCAGAAAGGGATCCGGAAGCGGGCGGGTTCGGTCACCGGTGGAGACCGCACGCTCCTGCATCGCCTCGAGCATCGCCGACTGACTCTTCGGGGTCGCTCGATTGATTTCGTCCGCGAGCACGATGTTGGCGAAGATGGGACCCGGCCGAAATCGAAACGATCGCGACCCGGCTTCATCCTCCACCACGATGGTGGTCCCGGTGATGTCGGCGGGCATGAGATCGGGGGTGAATTGAATGCGACTGAAATCGAGGCCCAGCGCGTCG
>CAJWFU010000183.1:0-5624 GCA_913031315.1 uncultured Phycisphaerae bacterium
CAAGGATCGGCTGCTCGTCGACTTCGATCCGCACCTGGTGCTCGAAGGCATCGCGATCGCCTGTTGGGCCTGCCGTCTCGATACGGCGTACTTCTTCATCCGTGGCGAGTACCACCATCAGGCGAAGGTGTTCCAGCGAGCGATCGACGAGGCCTACGAGAACGGCATCTTCGGAGCTCAAGGGCTCCTCCGCGGAAAAACCGACTTCAAGGTCGAATGCCATCTGCACCGCGGTGCCGGTGCCTACATCTGTGGCGAAGAAACGGGCCTTCTGGAAGCCGTCGAAGGCAAGCGAGGCTGGCCTCGAATCAAGCCTCCATTCCCCGCGGTGAAGGGACTGTTCGGACGCCCGACGATCGTGAACAACGTCGAGACTCTGGCGGCCGTGGTGCCGATCATCGAGAACGGGGTCGAATGGTGGAAGGGGCTCGGCTGTGAAAGTGCGGTCGGTGGCCCGCCGAGCTACGGCCCCAAGCTGATGGGCGTTTCCGGCCACGTCGAGCGTCCGGGGGTCTACGAATGTGATCTCGGGATCCCGCTTCGCGAACTCGTCGACACGCATTGTGGCGGCATGAGGAACGGCAAGAAGTTCAAGGGAGCGATCGCCGGCGGCGTCTCCATGGGCGTTCTGGGGCCTGATCAATTCGATGCCCCGATGGACTTCGACATCGGCCGGTTCGACGTGCTTGGTCTGGGAACCGCCTGCCCCACGGTCTTTGATGAAGACACCGACATGGTGGCGGTCGCCCGAAACATCGCTCGTTTCTTCAAGAACGAATCCTGTGGACAATGCACTCCATGCCGGGAGGGTTCCGGTTGGATCCTCAAATTGATCACCCGGATCGAGCGTGGCTCGGGAACCACCCGTGATCTGGATCTCCTGCTGGAAGTCGCGGGTTCCATGGGGCTCACGCCAGGTACCACCATCTGCGGACTCGCGGATGGGAACAACTGGGCGGTTCGAACCATCGTGAACAAGTTCCGCGGGGAATTCGAAGCCCGTGTGAAACCTCAGTTCGTCCCAGTCACCGTGACCGCCGGTGCCTGAACGATCCTCGGAGCCGAATCTGATGGACGTGGACAGTGATGACGGGGATGACGAAGGCCAACCGGCATTGGCCAGCAACGGCGCACCTCCCGAATTCCGGGTGGCCGTCGCCAGCGGGCTGAAGCCACGCTTCTCCGTGGAGCTCCGGTGCGATCCCGGCCAGCCGGTGGACGGGAAGAACCGGGATTGGATCCTGGACCGTCTTCGCGAGGTGCTCGCGGTGATCGAAGACGAAGTGCCGACGGGCGGCTTTCCGAAGCAGGCTCGCGATCTGGAGCGGGTCTCCATCCGGGTCGTCGGAGATGTCGAGATGGATGCCGCTCATCGGCGTTGGTGCGACGTCCCCGGCACCACCGACGTGCTCACCTTTGAATCGAGAGAAGACGGCGATCTGGAGATCGATCTTCTGCTGTGTCTCGACGAAGCGAATCGACGGGCGATGGAATACGGCCACGGCGTCGAACGAGAGCTACTGCTTTACGCGGTTCATGGCGTCCTGCACTGCCTTGGGCATGATGACCGCGAGGAAGAGGATCGGGCGAGGATGCATCGGGAGGAAGATCGTCTTCTGGCCGCGGTCGGGGTCGGTGCCGTGTATCGACCGGAGCGATCGGCATGATCTGGTTGCCCTACGTCATCGCCGGAGTGCTTCTCGTACTGGGGACCTGGGCCAGCAGTCTGCATCTCGCGTTGCGCGAGCCGAGCCGAAGCGAGATCGAGGATCGACTCGGCGAGCGGGATCGCCGACGAGGCCGTGCGGCGGCGGAGGGAACCTCGGCCTGGCTGTTCCTGCGACAGGCCCGGCTGTCCACGGAAGTCGCACTGATTCGGACCTCGCTCCGGGTGGGCTTCACAATGTGCGTGATCGTGATCGCGGTCGAAGAAGCGGTGGATCCGTCGGAAATAGCCAGTGCGGCCGCCGTGGCGATCATTCTTCTCTGGTTCGCAACCAGTGTGCTCTCCGGAGCGATCGCCAACTATCTCGGGCCCGGACTCATTGTTCGTGGGCTCGGATTTCTTCGAGCCATCGACGTCGTGTTGGGACCGGTGGCGAGGATCGCTCTGGTCAGCGACGAGGCGGTGCGGAGGCTGAGTGGGGCGAATCTCCGCGAGCATGAGGCGGAGGAACGTCTGCGGCGCTCGATCGAAGACTCGACCCTTGAAGGTGATCTCGATGAGACGGCGGCCGAGATGCTGGAAAACGTGGTGGAGTTCAGCAGCACGGAGGTCGGAACGGTGATGACGCCCCGGACCGATGTCGAGGGCCTGCCGCGCACCGACGACCTGGCATCGATTCGCGAATTCATCGCGGAAGCCGGTCACTCTCGGATCCCGGTCTACGGAGAGAATCTCGACGACATACTCGGCATTCTCTACGTGAAGGACCTGGTCCCGTTCCTCGGCACCGATGCCGAGGACTTTCAACTCGAACGGCTTCTGCGGCAGCCGATCCGTGTTCCGGAGACCAAGCCGGTCAAGGATCTGCTCCGGGACTTTCAGCGGAGCGAAGTTCACCTCGCCATCGTGGTGGACGAGTACGGTGGGACGAGCGGGCTGGTGACGATCGAGGATGTTCTGGAAGAGATCGTGGGTGAGATCCAGGATGAACACGACACGGAAGAAGAGCATCCGCCGTATGCGGAAGAGGTGCGCCCCGGCTGCTGGGTGTTCGACGCTCGCTACCAGATCTACGATCTGAATGAGTTGCTCGAGGCAGGGATTCCCGAGGACGACGACTTCGACACGATCGCGGGTTTCGTGCTCGAACAGTTGGGGCGGGTTCCCGTGGTCGGAGAGTCCTTCGACGTTGGAGGGCTGCGATTCGAGGTTCTGGAAGCATCGCCGACGCGTATTGAACGGCTGGCGATCGAGCGTCTCGGCGAGGACGAGCGGGAAGATCTCTCGGGTGAGCCGACCACCAATGGGCGATCCGGCCGCTGAAATCCGCCGGCGGGTTATCCCAAGAAGCCGGCATGCAATTCACTGACGCCATGGATCCAGAAGTTCCAACATCTTCCCCGAGGGCGTCGCGGGAGCATGCGGCGGGCCCACCGCGGGCGGTCCTCGGACCGAATGGCCGCGTGGTGTCGGTCGGCGAACGTGACGGTGATCGGATCTGGCTCGTGTTTTGCCATCTCTGGCCGCTGATCGGATGTTTCACGGGGGCCCTGCCCCTCATCTGGCTGGGCCCGGTCGTCGTCTGGATCATTCGCAAGGACGAGTCGCCGCTGATCGACGACCAGGGGCGTGAACTGATCAACTCGATGCTCACGCTGCTGTTGCTTCTGGTGATTCCGGTGATCGGCTGGGTCGTGGGCCTGATCTGGATTCCGGTCTGGTTGGTGAATTCGATCCGGGGTGCGATCCACGGTTCACGAGCCGAGTATTTCCGCTACCCGATGACCATTCGATTCCTGACCTGAGTCCGGCTCGTCCTCGGCGGGGCGTCGCCGGCATGGTGGGGGGATGGGTTGGAAAGGTCGATGCGGGAAGGGCGTCCGGGGTTTCGACGCCGACCGGATTCAATCGAATTCGTCACCGCGGAAGGTGCTCGCCAGATAGGCGTCTCGTACCTCGGGATCATTGATGATCGATCGGGGATCGCCTTCCTTCAGATTCTTGCCCTGATGGATGATGTAGGCGCGGTCGCAGATTCGAAGGGTCTGTTGGACATTGTGGTCGGTGACCAGCATCGCGATGCCTTCATCGGCGAGCCTGCGAACCTCTGCCTGCAACTCCTCGACCGTGTGCGGATCCACGGCCGCGAAGGGCTCGTCAAGCAACATCAACCGTGGTCGGGTGACCAGGGCACGGGCGATTTCCAATCGTCGCCGTTCGCCTCCTGAACAGGTGCGGGCGAACTCTTTCCGCTTGTGCTGAAGCCCGAATTGTTCGAGGAGTTCGTCACACCGACGTTGCCGGACGTTCCGATCCAGCCCTCGGGTCTCGAGGATCGCCAGGACGTTCTGTTCGACGGTGAGCTTCTGGAAGACGCTGGGTTCCTGGCTGAGGTAGCCCATGCCGGCCTGGGCGTGCTTGTACATGGGTTCGGTGGTCAGATCGCGGTCATCGAAGATCACCCGGCCGGCCTCGGGAGTGAGCATCCCGATGGACATTCGGAATGAAGTCGTCTTGCCGGCGCCGTTGCGACCGAGGAGACCGACGATCTCGCCGGCTTCCACGTCGAATCCGACGCCATCCACCACTCGGCGACCGCCGTAGCTTTTCTGGAGATCACGAACTTCAAGAAGAGGCATCCGTCGATCGTATCCGAGAGGGGGGGGCCCTTGCCGAGCATGCCCGCCGTGGTTACAAACTGACCATGGAATTCCTCCCCCCACGGTTTCGAGTCCCGGTCCGCGGTTCCAAGCTCGTTCTGTTGGCGACACTTCTCGCTTCAGTCTCGATTTTCGGTGGCTGTGTCCGTCGAGTGGTTGAAATCACTTCCGAACCCTCGGGAGCCACTGTGTGGCTGAATGACCGTGAGGTCGGTTCGACCCCTTGTGACGTGGAGATTCTTCACTATGGCGTCTACGACGTTCGGGTGACGAAGGTGGGATACGAGCCGCTTTCCGTGGGAAAAAGGGCCGCAGCACCGGTCTGGGATCTGCCTGGCCCGGATCTGGTGGCCGAGCTTCTGCCATTCGAGGTCACCAGTCGGACCAGCTGGCATCTGGCGCTGGAAGCAGAGGACATGTCGGTGGATTCCGTGATCGAGCGAGCGGTCGCCATGCGGGATCGTCTGGTGGCGGTGGAGCAGACGACTCCCGCGAAGTCACAGAATGACCTGAGTGATGATCTCGCCGCCGAAGTCGAGCGGGCGAATGGCGAGGCGGTGGAGCCCGGGCAGCCGGTCGGAGGGCCTCTGGAGCCGGTAGAGGCTCCTGCTGAGCCCGACCCAAGCATTCCTGGACTCGACCCCGGTTCGAATCCCGGGCAGGCCCCAGACCTTCCTCCGGCCGTCTGACTCGACATCTTCGATCGCGTTGAAGTGCCGCTGTTCAGGCGTCGATTCTTCAGATTCGGGGCCTGCTGAATCGCGGTCCCGCCTGAACGGCGTTCCTGATGCCGTGCGAGAGGAATGATCAACCGACCTTTTCCGGGGGGGGAAAGGGCTGAAACGGTGGAAAACCGACGTGGACCGAATGTGCTGGTCGTCGACGATGATCGAATGAGTGTGTTGATGATCGCCCGGGTGGCCAGTGGGCTGGGGTGTCACTGCGTCACGGCTCGAACCGGAGCCACGGCCTGGCGGGAGTTCGTGCGGTCGCGATTCGATCTCGTGGTTTCCGACCTCAACATGCCGGGTGGTGATGGTGCGGTCCTTGCTCGTCGGATCCGAACTCGATCCAATGTTCCGGTGCTGCTGGTCACGGGGCTTGATGCCGCAACGCCGGCGGCATGTGGTGTGGCTGGGATCGAAGGCGTGGAAGTGCTTCGGAAACCCATGGTGCCGCCCCAGTTGAGGGATGCGATCGAGCGACGTCTGGAAAACAGTATTCCTGCTCTGGCCGAGGCGGCCTGATCGTCGGTCAGGAGTGGCGGGTAGGATCGAAGGGTGAACGTTCCGCCTCTC
>CAJWFU010000184.1:0-5618 GCA_913031315.1 uncultured Phycisphaerae bacterium
GCGAGAATCTCTACGGCGATGTGGTCAGTGATCTCTGCGCCGGATTCGTGGGTGGCCTCGGCGTCACCCCCGGCGCCAACTTCGGCATCGAGAACGCCGTCTTCGAAGCCGTCCACGGATCCGCTCCGGACATCGCGGGACAGGGTGTCGCCAATCCGCTCGCGATCACCATGAGCGGAGTGATGATGCTCAATCACCTTGCGGTCACGCGGAACGATGACGCCATGGGTGATGCGGCGAAGCGGATCAAGTCCGCCTACGACGCGGCTCTCCGGGAAGGCGATCGCACCGGAGACCTGGGCGGGGAGCTCGGCACCGAGAGCTTCGCGGATGCGGTGATCCGTCGACTCTGATCGATCGGCGGACGACTCCGGTCCACGTCGGGAACGAATCCGAACATCTGATGCGGGCCAGCTACCACGACGATTACGAGATCCCACTTCCGGAAGGACATCCCTTCCCGATGAGGAAGTTTTCCGCCCTTCGCGAGATCCTGCTCTCCGAAAGCCTGCTGCAGCCCGAAGACCTGGTCGAGCCGGAGGAGATCTCCTGGGGCGACCTGGGCATGGTTCACGAGGATTCATACCTCCGAGATCTTCGGGAGGGCACGCTTGATGCCAAGGCGGTCCGAAGGCTGGGTCTTCCCTGGAGTCCCGCGCTGGTCCGCCGCTCGCGACTGGCCGTGAGTGGCACCGTGCTGGCCGGCTGGAATGCCCTGGAGGACGGCGTGGCTGCGAATCTCGCCGGCGGGACCCACCATGCCTGTCCGGACCACGGGGAAGGTTTCTGCGTCCTCAACGACGTGGGCGTGGCCATTCGCACCCTGCAACGAGAGGAAGAGATCCGACGGGCGTTGATCGTCGATCTCGACGTCCATCAGGGCAACGGAAACGCGCTCTGTTTCGCCGATGACCCGACGGTGTTCACGTATTCGATGCATGGCGCCAGAAACTTCCCCATGCGAAAGCCTCCCAGCGATCTTGATGTTCCGTTGGACGATCACACCGGTGACCTGATCTATCTGCAACGCCTGGAAGCGACCCTTCCCGGGGCGATCGAAGCCGCCGATCCGGACCTCGTCTTCCTGCTCTCGGGGGTCGATGTGGTGGTGGGGGATCGATACGGCCGTCTGGCCATGACCCGTGATGGTCTTCGGAGGCGCGAGTACCTCGCCCAATCCCTGCTTCGCAACGCCGGGCTTCCGGTGGTTCTCGTACTCTCCGGGGGATACGCCGACACGCCCCGTCTCACCGCGGATCTGCATGCGGAATCCCATCGGGTCGCTGCCGGCGTCTTCAGCCCGAACCGGGGGGCGGATCCTTCCGCCACCCCCGAGGGAGTTGAATCATGATCAAGTCGCGTCTGAAACCGGGCTGGGCGTGGCCGGTCGCGGTCGGAGCCGTCGTGGCGCTCTCTTCCGGGTGTCGATCGACCATCGAACGGCCGCTCGATTCCGACGGGCGGGGCGTGAACGCGGGCGATACCCGCCTGGATCATGGATACGGAACCCTGCTCGACCTGCTCCGGGATGAAGCACGAGTCGAGCAGATCCTCATCATCAAATCACCGGCGGCGGGTCTCGCCGATCTTCTGCAGCGGATCTCCGCCCAGGCGAAGAACGATGCCCGGCGACTCGAACGGCTCTTCGCCGACGACCCGATGGTCGATACCTCGAGGACCGGTTTGGGAGTGATCGAGACCGATGTTCGCAGTCGTATCGCGGAACAGGAGGCGACCGCCTTGATCTTCGCGGGAGGAAGATCCTTCGAACTTCGGATCCTGCTCACTCAGGACAAGGCGGCAAGTTACGCCGCGGCGTTGGCGTCGAGTCTTTCCAAGGCCGACCCGCAGTCTTCGCGTCGGAACGTGTTGGAAGCCATGTCCCGCGAATGGAAGGAACTGGGCGACGAGATCCGAGGCTGGCTGGAAGTCCGGACCGTCCCGGACCAACGCCCGGCGCCCCCGGTTTCCGGCGTCGATCGAACCTCCGCAAGCACCTGATTCCTTCGAGCGGACCGAACCGTACGGGTCGGGGCTCGACCAACGATCAGCCGTCCCAGGACTCGGCCAGTGCATCGCCCTCGGTGGGAGCCGCACTGGTTCGGCCGCCGAGGAGGGTGGCGGGATCGATCCGTTCGGTCTCGATGACCGGGTTCGAGGGTTCGGGTTCGGTGGGGACCCCGAGGCGAGGTTCGAACGGGACTTCCTCGGACTCGGCACTCTGATCTTCGATCTCGCTTCGCCGCACCGCCTCGTCGGCGATGCGGCCGTCGAGGTCCACCTCGTCGAACTTCACCGTCACTCGCCGCGACACGCCCCGTTCGGGCATGGTGACGCCGAAGAGTCGATCGCAGGCCTGCATCGTTCGCTTGTGGTGGGTGATCACGATGAAGTGCGACTGATCGAGGAACTGTCGGACCACGTTGCAGAAGCGTTCCACATTCGCCTCATCCAATGCGGCATCCACCTCGTCGAGGATGCAGAATGGCGACGGCTTGCTCTGGAAGATCGCCATCAAGAGGGCCACGGCGGTCATCGTCTTCTCGCCGCCTGAAAGCTGGCTGATGACCCGGGGTTCCTTGCCAGGAGGCTTCGCGCGAATCTCGATTCCGGATTCGAGCCAGTCGATGGTGCCATCTTCACCCGGCAGCAGGTAGAGATCGGCGCTGCCGCCGCCGAAGAGGCGGCGGAACATGCCTTGAGACCCGGCGAAATTCTCGCGGACCTTGGTGAAGGTCTCCTCGAAGCGGGCTCGCGAGGCCACGTCGAGCCTCTCCACCAGATCGGTGAGCTTCGTCCGGGCGTCGTCGATGTCTTCCAACTGACGGGCGAGATCCTCGTTGCGTTCGACCAGATCGCCCAATTCATCGATCGCTTCGAGATTCACATTTCCGAGCCCGCGGATCGAGGCTTTCAGTTCCTCGGCTTCGCTGATCGCCGCCGCTCGGTCGAACGGCTCTTCGACGTCGACGTCGACGTCGACCTCGTCCTCGGGTTCGGTCGTCGTCACGGCCATCGATTCTTCGGACGCGTCGTCCTCGGAAGGTGGGTCGCCCTCGTCCGGGCTCATGGCCACCACCACGCGGGCGGGATGGGCGTCATGGAGCGCCGCCAGATCGAATCCGAGTTCCTCCATCACCGCTTCTTCGAGGCTTTCACGCTTGATCTCCACCTCACGACGGGACATCTCCAAGGCGTGGAGATCTCGATCCAGTCGTTGGGCTTCGACCCGGGCTCGTCCCAGAGCCTCGCCGGTCTGTTCGACTTCGGTCGCCGCTTCCCCCAGTTCACGATTGGCTTCTTCGAACCGGCCGGTCATGCCGGCCAGTTCGGCGCTGGCTTCCTTCACGACCTCTTCGGCCTCCGTGATCGACGACGCGTAGCCTTCGATCCGTCCCTGCCGCTCCTCGACCTGTTCACGCGCCCGTTCCAGCTGCCGCTGGCCATCTTCGACCGCCGCCGCGAAGCGACGGCGTTCCCGTCGGGTGGAATCGAGTCGGGCATTGATCTCGCCCAGCGTCGTCCGGCAGGTTGCGACATGCTCGCCCGCCGCGTCGAAGGCCTTGGAAACTTCGGCCAGTTCGGTCGCGGCGACGTTCCGCTCGCGAATCGCATCCGCTTCTTGTTCGATCGCGGTCATTCTCGCCGCTTCAAGGCCGCGACGGGCTTCACGGCCTTCATGAAGTCGATGCTCGATCTCATGGATTTCCGTGAGCAGCTGAGCCTGTTCCCGTTCGATGCGATCGATCAGCTGGGTCTGGCGATCGATGGTGTACCGATGTTCGACCTCCTCGGCACGAACCGCCTGCAGTTCCTCGGTCAGGGTGAGACGACGCTCGCCGCGGGTTTCGTGTTCCGCATCGAGAGAGGCGGCTTCGCTGTCCAGAACCAGTCGCACACCTTCCAGGGTTCTCGCCCGATGGTCGAGATCGGCACGTTCGGCCTTTCGAGCCAGAAGCCCGCGACCTTCTTCACGACCGGCCGCCGCTCGCAGCACGACTCGGCCGTCCGCTTCAAGCACATTGCCGTCGCGGGTGGCGAAACGACGTCGGACTCCACGGTGCACCAGACTGCGAGCGGCATCAAGGTCCTCGACCAGAAGCGTTTCGCCGAGGAGATGCGCCATCACCGGTCGAAGCGGATCGTCACACCCGATCCGGTCGAGGGCTCGAACGAGCGTGGTGGTGGAGGCGACGGCCGCCGGAATGGGCGGGGCGTCGTCCGCGGGCATGCCGCCCAGTCGGGTCAGGGGGAGAAGTTCGACTCGTCCGTCCAGATCGGGGAGCTCCGTTCGGATCTCGTCCGCGACCAGGCTGGACGCGACGACGACGGCCTGGAGATGCTGGCCCAGTGCGGCTTCCACCGCGTCGGCATCCTCCCTGGACACTTCGAGTCGCTCCGCGAGGGCGCCGTGGACGCCATCTCGTCGTTCCGCCAGATTCAGGACCTGTCGAACCGCATCACCGATGCCTTCGCCGGCGCTGGCCATTTCTTCGAGCAGATGTCGGCGTGATTCGACACCGGTGCGGTCGTCACGGTTCTCCGCGATGCGGCCGGCCAGGTCCTCACGTCGGTCTCCGAGTGCGGAGATCCGCTTTTCTTCTTCCGCCAGGCGGGTTTCGAGCACCAAGGCCCGATCACCGAGCACGACCTCCCGAACCCGGGATCCGTTTCGAAGCAGTCGGTGCTGGTCGAGGTCACAGGCGAAGGGGCGGACCCGGTCCGCCAGACGCCGAAGTCGCTCCTGGTGACCGGCGTCTCGCTCATCCGCGCCGCGAAGCGATGACTCGGCCCGGATTCGATCGCGGTCGGCGGCGGAAACCGCTTCGCCTGCGGTGGCGTGACGGACTGCGACTTCCGAGCGACGGGTCTCACCCTGGTGTCGGGCCTCGGTCTCGGCCGCGAGTTCGCGTTCCGCCACCGACCCTTCGTTGGCGGCCTCGTCGATGCGGGCTTCGACTTCCGAGAGCTCTCGCTGGAACTCGTCGAGTCGGACTTCGAGTTCACCGATTCGCCGGGTCTCCTCCGCGATCGCCGCCTCGGCTTCCGCCTGGTGGCGGGAGACCAGCTCGATCCGTTGCTCGTTCTGCTCGAGGCGGCCCTGAGCGGAGAGTCTCTGTTGTTCCAGTTCGTGCTGGACCTGCTGGATCCGGTGCCGCGAGATCTCCGCGTCCTGCTTGGACTGTTCCAGCGTCGCGAGCCCTTCGGAGATCGACGTCCGTTCCTCTTCCAACTGAGAAAGACGACTGGTGAGCCCCGCCAGTCGCTCGTCGTACTCGTGAGACTGATCGAGCACGATCGCCACTCGAAGGTCGCGACGTCGGGCATCGAGTTCACGGAATCGCTTGGCCTTTTCGGCCTGGCCTCGCACGATTCGAAGACGACGCTCGGTACTTGAGAGCTGCTCGCGGACCTGGACCAGGTTTCGTTCCGCGGCATCGAGCTTCCGGGCCGATTCGATCTTCCGCTGGCGGAACTTGGCCACGCCCGCGGCTTCTTCGAGGATCGAGCGGCGCTCCATGGGATTCGCCAGAAGCATGGCGTCGACCTTGCCCTGTTCGATGATCGAATAAGCGTTGGTGCCGACGCCGGTATCGAGGAAGAGTTCCTTGATGTCC
>CAJWFU010000185.1:0-5586 GCA_913031315.1 uncultured Phycisphaerae bacterium
TGATCCGCCTTCGCCGTCGGCGTTGATCTTTCCGAAACATCTTCTGACCGCCATGCCCGCCCGATAGAGTGGCGGCATGGCGGTTTTCGCATATCGCGCTCGGGACACCGGTGGACGCCGGGTCGACGGCCGACTCGAGGGATCGAGTCGAGCCGCGGTGGTGGCTGAATTGCAGGGCCGAGGGCTGGCTCCAGTGCAGGTCCGGCAGACCGCCGGTACGAGCGGGGGTGGTCGGAGGCTCGCCGATCGGAAACTCTCCGCGGCCTACGCGCAACTCGCGGATCTTCTTCGGGCCGGGGTTCCCCTGCTTCGCGGACTTCGGCTGCTCGGGCGAGGTCGATCAGACGCCAGAATCTCCGCCGCCATGAACACGATCGCCGATCGGGTCGCCGATGGAGAGCGGCTGGCGGATGCGATGCGGGAGACCGGAGGTTTCCCGGAGGTTCACCTCGCGATGGTGGAGGCGGGCGAGCGAGGCGGTTTTCTCGATGACGTGCTGGCCGAACTCGGAACCTTTCTCGAGCACCAGGCGGAACGTCGGGCGACGGTCCTCGGAACCCTCATCTATCCAGTGATTCTGCTTCTGGTGGGACTGGGAGTGGTGGTTGCATCCCTCGTGTTCTTCGTTCCTCGTTTCGAAGAATTCTTCGCTGACATGGAACTCCCCCTGGCGACGCGGATCCTGATCGGTATTTCGGATCTGCTGGTCGGAGGATGGCCGTTTCTTCTTTTGTTGATGGGCGGAGTCGGGACGGCCTGGTGGATGGTTCGCCATCGTCCCGGTTTCCGACGATCGATCGCGGGTTGGCAGCTTCGTCTCCCGATCGCCGGCGATCTGGTCAGAGCCCTCGCGGTGGCGCGATTCACTCGAATGCTGGGAACCTTGCTTTCCAACGGAATCCCCATGATCCCGGCGATGCGAATCAGTCGAGCTGCCGCCGGCAATCTTCTCCTGGAAGAGGCCATCGACTCTGCGACCGAGGCCGTCGGTGGTGGAGAATCGCTCGCCGGGCCTCTGCAGTCCAGCGGGCTCTTCGGTGAGGACGTGGTCGAGATGATTTCGGTCGGAGAAAGTGCCAATACGCTGCCCACGGTTCTGGTGGGGATCGCCCGGACGGCGGAAAAACGAACCGATCGGGTCCTGGATCTCATGCTGAAGCTCATGGAGCCCGCCCTGCTGCTGTTTCTTGCCGGGGCGGTCGTCTTCATCTTTCTCGCGCTCGTGGTCCCGATGATGCAGGTCGGTCTTCAGGTCTGAGACCGCGAATCCCCGGGGTTCAACTTCTCGGCCCCTAATCTTGAACCAACGGCAACTTCGGGCGGGGGAAGAGGTACATTGCGTTTCGAGATCAAGAGCCGATCGAGGACGCAGACCTCGTATCGGTCCAGATTCCCGAGGCCCGCAGCAATGGAAGGATCCGACATGCCCGCCCCGCGTCCCGTCCGTACCGCTCGTCGCGGCTTCACGATCATCGAGCTCCTCATCGTCATCGCGATCATTCTCGCGATCGGCGGTCTGGTTCTGGTCAACGTTCTCGGCGCCAGTGAAAAGGCCGACCGAGGAACGGTCATGATTCAGATCCAGGCGTTCGATCGGGCCCTGGAGCAGTTCAAGATCGACATGAAGCGATATCCATCCGAGGAAGAAGGACTGGTCGTCCTCTGGAACAAGGACTCGCTCGAGGATGAGGACGAGGCCGGCAAGTGGGGTGGCCCGTATCTCAAGTCCCCGTCCGTGAAGGACACCTGGGGCAGCGAATGGGTCTATCGGAATCCCTCCGAGATCGAAGGGGTCGACTACGACATCGTGTCCGTCGGTCCTGACAAGGAGGAAGGTACCGACGACGACATCAGCAGTAACGACGGGATGGTCGATGCCGATGGCGAGACGCTCGACGAATTCAGTGATTTCGGCTCCAACGAGGGTTGAGGAACGCACCGCATCCGCGGGCTTCACGATCCTTGAACTGCTGATCGTGATCGGTGTGGTGATCTCCCTTGCGGCGATCGCCATACCCTTCACACTGCAGGAACTCGAACGACGAACCGAGACCGAGGCGACCGACCGCCTCGGTCTCCTTGTGCGCCTGGCCAGAGCGGAGGCGCGGGCCTCGGGCATGCCGCTGGAGGTCATGTGCGACCAGAGTGGTGGCAGGGTGATGGTCCTCCGGGTCGATCCTCGGAATCCCGGGGTCGTCCTGGCCCTGAACGACCCCGATGATTTCGATGCCGGGAGCGAAATCGAAATCGATTCCGAACGTCGGGTCCGGGACCGCTGGGCGACCGTCGATTTCGAGGCATCGGTGGTGATCTCGCCGGTGCCGGACTGGGAAACCGAGGACGCGGAGGCATTTGAATTCGAGGCGAGCGACGAATCGCCCGAACCCGCCGGCCTCGCCACGGAGCCCGGGATCGATCCCTGGCCGGGGTCGACCCGGCTGTTGTTCATGCTTCCGGACGGAAGCGTGATCACCACCACTCCGTTCGGCCTGACCACCGGACGGGGCTGGAAACCGGTCTCGGTCGATCCATTCAGCGGTCGGATTGCTCTTTTGGAGACCAGGCCGGGGGCGGTTTCGGCCCTCGAAGATGAAGTGGAAGACGAGGTGGCGGAAGATGCCCTGGAGGACGATCCGTTGGACGAGTCCGCCGGCGAGGCGGATTTCGGACGGAGTCCCGCGGTGGAGGCGGAGGATGAGGGGGCGCGGCCTTGATCTGCTTTCCCCGGGATGATGTCCGTCGACGCGAGGGTGGCCTCCTGCTCGAGACCCTGCTGAGTCTTGCCCTTCTGGTCATGATCGGCTTGTTCGCCTTGAGCATCGCCCGAGACTCGGTCGAGGCGACCGAACGTGCCGCCCGTCGGGTGGCCGCGGTGGAACTCGCCGCCAGCCGGATCGCAGAGATCGAGGCCGGATTGATTTCGTTGGATGCGATCGGCGATCTGGCGGACGGGCCGGAAGCAGATTTCGAGTCCGAATTCGACGCCTCGGTCGAACCCCGCTGGAGCTTCGTGGTTTCGGTTGAAACCTCACCCGCGGAAATCGAGGGTCTGGCTCGAATCGAGGTCACGGTTCGCGATGAGACAGAACAAGGCGAGGGGCAGGTCCTCGCCAGTCTGGTGGCCCTGGTGGCTGACGCCGGGAGCGGACCGTCATGAATCGCACCGCTCGAACGCAGTCGGGTTTCACGTTGCTGGAGACGCTGGTCGCGATCAGCTTCACCCTGGCCATCATTCTGGTGGCGGGAAATCTCCTGGACGATCTGTCCGATTCTCGCCGCCGCACGCAGGATCGCATCGCGGTGATTGAAGGGTCGACGATCATGCTCGACCTCCTGGCTGCTCGTCTCTCGGTCGCGACCGCCGCGGACGCCGCGGGTGAATCAGGGATCGTGGGGGATGCCTGGTCGCTGCGAGTCACTGGTAGTGGAGTGATGCTTTCCCGCCTCGCGCAAGGGGCGTCTCTTTCGCCTCTGGTCGATCGGGGTTCCCTCGAGTTCGAGCCGCAGGGTGAAGGACTCGCGATCCGCGAGGGTGATGGTCCCTGGACGATGCTGATTCCGAGTCTGACCGCGATTCGGTTCCGCTATCACGATGGTGGTGACTGGCGGGATTCGTGGGACAGCGGGACGGATGGCCTGCCGGTCGCGGTCGAAGCGGCGATCTGGACCGATCCCTGGCTCGATGACGCCCGCGCTCCCTGGATGCCGGCTCCCGAGGGGGATGAGATCGAGTTCGCGGATGGTCTCGCCGATGAGATGAGCGAGTTCGGCGACTTCCTCGATCCGGACCCGATGGCATTCGAGGTGGCGGCCGATGACGAGATTCCGCCTCCGGATCGAATTCGGGTCATCGCGATTCTCGATCCAAATCCGAGCGGTTCACCGCAAGACGAATTTTCTCAGAGGCCTTTCGATGCCGAGGGGGGTGGCGGATGAGAATCCATCGCGCCGGCATTCACACTTCCGGATCTCGGCGGGGCATCGCCCTCGCGGCGGTGCTTCTGACCGGACTCGGGCTGCTGTTGGTGGTGCTTGGATTGCTGCATTCGGTTCGTGCGGGTGTGTCTTCCATCGGGGGTACCGAGGATGCCATTCAGACCCGACTCGCGGCTCGCAGCGCCGTCCGCGGTTTCGCGGCGATCCTCGCCCGTGATCGGGACGAGATGCTTCGTGGTCTCTCGCCCGACCCTTCCGCCGCGTTCGAACTCTTCGAACTTCCGGGCGGCGATCCTGGCCGATTGGCGGTGGCCCGCTTGATTCCTCTCGGGTCGAGCGGTGCGCTGGTGGTCGGTGAAAGTGGTCGGCTTGATTTGAACTCCGTCGACGCGACGGCACTCGAGGCCACCGGGCTCTTCACCGCCCTCGAGGCCGAGGTGGTGATCGCGGCTCGGGATGCGCGGCCCGACGGACGGTTCAACCATGTTTCCGATCTGCTGGCGATCGAAGGTGACGGCGCTCCGGGAGCCACCAGGGTTCTGGGGCCGTTGGATGAGATCTCGATCCTCTCCCGGGTCGATGACGCGGAGGAATCCGTTGGAGACCGGATCAAGATGCGTCTGGACGCGGAACTGGGTTCCGGAACCCGGCCCATCGTCGATGTGTTCACGGTGCATTCGTTCGAACCCGACGTCGATGCGCGGGGAGGTGTTCGACTCCGACCGGGATTGGATGAATCGGCTTCGGACTTCGAGGGGCGTCTGGAAACTCAGGCCTTGATGGAACGGGTGCTGACCGGCGGCACGCCGGAGGGTGAATCCGACGGCCCGACGGAAGCGGCCGAACCGGCGGAAGATCAGCAGGATTCCGAGCCCGAAGCCGATCCGGTTCCGACTTCATCCGAAGCCCTGGTGTCCGCGTTGCGTCGAGCATCGGTCAGCACGCCGGGCGCCGATGTCGGAAGCGCTTTCGACGGGCTGACCATTCACGAAGGTGGTTGGCGCAACGGACTTCTCGACATCAACACGGCACCGGTCGAAGCGTTGCAAGGAATTCCAGGGATCGATTCATCGCTCGCGGCGGCGATCGTGGCCCGGCGGGAATCGGTGGCGGAAGATCGTCGGTTCGATCGTTTCTGGCCGGTGGCCGAGGAACTGGTGGAACCGGCGGCCTGGGACGTGGTGGTTCCCCGGATCAGCACCCGGAGCCTCTTGTGGCGGGCGATCCTGGTGGTGGGCCTGGTGCCCGGCGATGAACCTGAGGGGCCGTTGCAGTCCCCGGTGGCCTGGGAAGTGGTGGTGGATTGCGGCCTGCAGACGCCACGAATCGTGGAGCTTCGCGATGTGACGCTCCTCGAACTGACGGCTCGCCTGCTCGCCGCCGCGGGTGAAGCCGATTCGGAGTTTTCCTCGGCCGCACCGCTGGCAGGCGAGCAGTCCAGCGGGTCCGTGGATGAAGGGCTCTTCGACGATTCCCCGCTTTTCACCGATGGCCCGCTGTTCGATGAGCCGCCGCTCTTCGACGATCTCCCGCTCTTCGATGGGGCTTCGCTTTTTGAGGATGATTCCCTCTTCGAGTCCGCTCCGCTTTTCGGCGGGAACGGGTCCACCAGCCTCTTCGGGGGTGGCTCGGAGGGTGCCGGTACGGAAG
>CAJWFU010000186.1:0-5586 GCA_913031315.1 uncultured Phycisphaerae bacterium
GCCGTCGTACATCGTGATGATGTCGTCCGGCCGGTAGCCCTCGTCGGAGATCATGTTCTCCGCGGCGGGAAGAAGTGCCGTCACCCGCATCGGAACGCCGGCGTCCGCGATGGCCTTCATGCCCCCGAGCACCGCGGCGCCGCCGCACATGTCGTGCTTCATGCCGCGCATGCCACCCGAGATCTTCAACGAGTAGCCACCGGTGTCATAGGTGATGGTCTTGCCGATCAGCACCAGGTGTTCCTTCTTGGCCGCGGCGGCGACCCGCTTGGGCTTCCATTCCAGCTGGATCATGCAGGGCGGGATTTCACTGGCCTTGCCCACGTTGAGCAGGCCGCCCATCCCGAGTTCCGCGGCTTTCTTGGCATCGATCACCTTGCAGGTGAGACCCTCGGTCTCGCGGGCGAGTTTCCTGGCCTGCTTGGCGATCCAGGTGGGATGACAGACGTTTGGCGGGGTCTCGCCGACCATTCGGGCCAGGTTCGCGGCGGCGGCGAGCTGCAGGCCATCGCCGAGGGCGGCATGGACCGTCTTGCGGGCGGCGGCGATCCGCAATCGAGGATGCATCGTTCGTTCGCGGGCATTGGTGCCGTCGAAGCCGTCGAGCCGCCAATTCGCGAGGCTCATGCCCTCGGCGATCGCTCGTGCGAGCATTTCGATGGGCAATTCATCGCCGTCCTCCCGGGAGGCGAACTCGATGGCATCGACCCCGGATCGAGTCAGGGTGGCGACCAGCCTGGCTCCGGCCGTGCGGGCGGCATCGGCATCGACCGAATCCTCGGAGCCGAGACCAAGGAGAAGAAGATCGTCCACGAAGGCGGTTTCACCGGTCTCAGCGTGGAAACCAGGGTTTGAGATGCCGCGGATGAAGGCCGTACGGAGTTCGACGGGGACTCCGGTGTGGTCCTTCCGATCAAGGTCCTCGGTGAAGACGAATACCACTCGTCGGGCCGCGCGGGTCTTGCCGATACTGATCTTCTTGAACATGGAATCTCCTAAAGGGTCGCCGAGGATAGCAAATCAAACGGTCTCTCTTAAGGGGGGGAAGTATCCTTTCCGCATCATGCCCGACGACCGGAATTTTGATCTCATCGTGGTGGGTGGGGGCCATGCGGGCCTGGAGGCCGCCTGGGCCGCGGCCGGCATTCTGGCGTCCGCCGGACGCCGACCTCGGGTCGCGATGATCACCATGGAGCCATCTCGGATCGGGACGATGTCCTGCAATCCGGCGATCGGGGGACTGGCCAAGGGCCAGATCGTCCGGGAGATCGATGCTCTGGGGGGCATGATGGGCGAGATCGCCGATGCCACGGGGATCATGTTCAAGATGTTGAACACCAGCCGGGGGGCCGCGGTTCGGGGCCCGCGCTGCCAGAACGACAAGGAGGCGTATCGCCTCGAGGCTCAACGTCGCCTTGCAGGACGAGCGGGCATCGAAGTGATCGCGGGAACGGTCGCGGAACTTCTGGTCGACGATGGGCCGCAAAAGCGAATTCGCGGTGTGAGAGTTCCGGCCGGCGGAGGCGTGGCACGGCCGGTGGATGGTGCGTACCGAGTTGGTGCGGATGAACCTTCGGCCTCTGGATTCGACCTGCTGGCCAGGGCGGTGGTACTCACGACCGGGACCTTCATGCGAGCCTTGATGCATGTCGGCGAGTCACAGACGCCGGGCGGTCGAATCGGGGAGGGAAGCGCCACCGGGATCGCCGGAATGCTTCGGGATCTCGGCTTTGAACTGGGACGGCTGAAGACCGGGACCCCGCCACGTCTCTCGCGGGCCACGATCGACTGGGACGGGCTCCCGGTGCAGAGCGGTGACGAGCGGCCGTTTCCGTTCAGCGATCTGACGGACCCGAGGCGATTCCCAGTTCTCCCGCAGGTTGAATGTCGAATGACCGACACCACTCCCGCGATTCATGATCTGGTTCGGGCCAATCTCGATCGAGCACCGATGTTCTCCGGGGCGATCGATGCGGAGGCGGGACCTCGCTACTGCCCGAGTCTGGAAGACAAGGTGGTTCGCTTCGCGGATAGAGAAAGTCACCACGTGTTTCTAGAGCCCGAAACCGTTGATGGTGATTCCGTCTATTGCAACGGCATCTCGACGTCGTTGCCGGTAGAGATTCAGATGGGCATCATCCGAGGAATGGCGGGTTGCGAACGGGCGGAGATGCTCAAGCCGGGGTACGCGGTCGAGTACGACATGGTCCCCCCGCATCAGATCGATGCGACCGGGGAGACCAAGCCCGTCGGCGGGCTGTACCTCGCCGGGCAGATCAACGGCACCAGTGGATACGAAGAGGCGGCGGGGCAGGGCCTGGTCGCCGGCTTGAATGCGGCCCATGCCGTTCTCGAGCTGGAGCCGGTTCGTTTCGGCCGTGAGCAGGCGTACATCGGGGTGATGATGGATGATCTGGTCACCCGGATTCCTCGGGAGCCGTACCGCATGTTCACCAGTCGGGCCGAACATCGGCTCCGTCTCCGGCATGACAATGCCGATCAGCGGCTGACTCCCCTGGGTCGGGAACTCGGACTGGTCGGAGACGAACGTTGGCGTCTCTGGGATCAGCGGCGTCAGGGCATCGAGTCACTCCACAAGGCGTTTGGCGCCACGCGGATCGAGGGCCGAACCCTTTCGGAGATTTCACGGCGGCCGGAGACCACGGAGGCGGATCTCCGGCCTCACCTTCCAGTGGAACTGGCGGGATGTGACAGTCGGCTTCTCGATCGAGTCGTGAACGACTGCCGATACGAGTCGTTCGTTCGGCGGGCGGATACCGAGATTCGGCGTCAGAGATCGGCGGAGAACGTCGAGATCCCGGAAGGGCTGGATCCGGAATCGATCGAAGGCCTTCGAATCGAGGCCGCTGAGGTGCTCAAAAAGTTCCGGCCACGCACCCTCGGTCAGGCCGGGAGGCTTGCGGGCGTGAACCCTTCCGACATCACCCTCCTGCAGGTGGCGATGCGTCGCCATCGGGAGGCGATGGCGGCGGATTGATCCTCGGGCGTCCCGGCTCGTGGAAGCGGGCATCGCGACTCTGGAAGAAAGCAAAGCCCCGCTCCTCGGCCTGGGGCCGGGGAACGGGGCGTCGCGATGGCGATGTTCGCGGGTCTGGGATGACCCGGCTCATGCTTCGTCGAGAATCTCCATGCCGACCTCTTCGATCTGTTCTTCGGACAGGAGCCCGTTCTCGGCCATGAAGATCAGGAGATCTCCGTCTTCCTGGATGCTGATCATCTGGGTCGCTTCGGCCGAGATGAGGGAGGCTTCCGTGACCTTTTCCTGCCAGACTCCGAAGACCTCCGCTCGGGCTTCCTCCATGGCGATGTGAAGGTCGACCATGGCTTGTCTGCCGTCGGCGCTCAGGTTCAGGATCTGGCCGATCATGTACTTGGTGTTGTATTCATCGAGGTCGGCACAGTCGAATTCCTTCAACTTCGCTTCGATCTCGGGGCTGGTGTTCATCGCCTCGGTGCCTTCGTGCTCACCGCCGGGGCTCAGCAGCAGGCTTTGGGGGTATTCAGTCATCTCGTACTCCGGTGTTTGGAATGAAGAATCGAACACCATAGGCGATCGCGGGCTCGGCGCCGCGGCACGGGACTCCCGCGTACCGATTCGACTCATCAAAGTGGACGGGGCAACCTGGTCCACCGTCGATTCCCCGGTCTTCGGAGCGGCCTCTGGATCCAGTGGAATCCGCTCCTCTGCTAGGCTGTTCCCCCGTCGCCAGCGTAGCTCAGTTGGCAGAGCAGTTGTTTTGTAAACAACAGGTCACCGGTTCGAGCCCGGTCGCTGGCTTTCGATGATTGAAGGCCCCGTCTCCGTCGGGAAGAGAAGGGGCACCAAAAGAACAAGCGGCCGGTTCCCAAGGGAACCGGCCGCTTTCGTCATCGTGGTCGTGGAGGACTTGGGTGATCAACCCCAGGCGGCGACCAGAAGGCCGAAGTCGGCCCCGTCGGCGGTACCGTCGCCATTGAAGTCCACCGATGCGTCATCGGATCCCCAGAGAGCGATGAACAGGCCGACGTCGGCACCATTCACCTGATTGTCACCATTGAGGTCGAACGGGTTGCCGGAACTGGTGGGCACGCGGATGGCGACCGAGGCCACGCCGTTGGACTTGAAGAGTTCGAGCTCCGCCGTGCCGTCGGTGGGCGGGGCGTCGGAAACGAAGGAGAAGTTGTACATCGTTCCCCAGCGAATCGCATTGGCGTCGGGGTCGACCGAGAACTCGGTGGTCTTCCAGCCGATGGTTCCGGAAGCGTCGTTCGGGGCCCAGTTGTAGGTCTTGTAGTCCTCGCCCGAGTGGGAGGAGACGTCGTGGAAGCCACGCTCAAGAATGTTCACGCCGGCCCCGGTGGGGACGGAGAATGCATTCACGGAGTCGTCGGACGTGAGGTTGTAGACGGCGTACTCGTAGTTCCAGGTGCCGTCGCCGTTGTCGATGACGTCATGCGCGACGAACATTCGACCGTCGCCGGGGATGTCGACGGTCTCGATTTCGACCGTGGAACTGTTCTCTTCCCAGGCGAAGATCGCCGGCTTGCCGAGCTGGGTGTTGCCGGTCATGGTGATCCGGTAGCCCGAGCTGGACAGGGTTCCGACCTCGGCTTCGCGGTAGGAGCCGTTGTTCAGCTGGTTGCCCGCCTCGTAGTCCTGCGGGTGCAGGTAGAAGGCATCCATGTAGAACCGGGTTTCGGGGCCGTTCACGTTCGGGTTGAGATCGAACTGGCGGATCCGAAGTCGCCGGCCGACGGTGGACTCCGCGGCATCAAGATCGGTGGGGGGATATTGGTAGTCGCCCGTCGCGGCGTTGCACTGGGATCTCGGGGCGAGTCCGGTCTGCTGGCCATTGAGCGAGTCGGAGTAGGGGTCGGAGCAGCCGGGACCCAGAAGTTCGGGGCAGCCGCTGCCTGCGGGCTGGCAGGATCCGCATTCATTCATCTGCAAGGCACAGAAGCCGTCCTTGCACCAGGACTGGCCGAGCTGGATCAGCCGGCCTTCACTGAATCTGAACGCGTTCTGTGGAATGCGGGGGTGGCGACTGCTGTCTCCGTACCACTCGAGGTCCACGTCGCCGAGGTTCACGCTGGTGGTTCCAACGGAATACGCGGTGACGCCATCGACCGTTCCCCATCGATAGACCGAGGGAAGGCTGCAGACGGCAACGTCGGCTCCGGAAACTCCGGCGGCCCCGCCCTTGCCACCAGGAACAGCATTTGCGGTGAGCAGTCCGGTGCCGATGGCGGCTCCAACGACGGCCACGGTGGTCAGGGTCGATCCGATCTTCATGTCTATTCGTTCCAAAAGGGGGTTCTTTGGTCTTTGAAGACCTTCAATCAATCTACCAAGACCCTGACTCGGGTCCACAAAGGAACCATAAATGGACGTACTTGGAGTACGGAAAGTTCCCGATAAGTGGAACTTCGACGGGGGAAGAGGATTGGATTCCCGACCGAAGAACAGGAATATCGGTTTTTAGTTGCTGTTGCCCCTGCCGGGGGGCGGCTGTAGACTCTCGAACCCTCGACTGGCGGGTTACCCAAGTGGCCAAAGGGGGCAGACTGTAAATCTGCTGGCGTATG
>CAJWFU010000187.1:0-5579 GCA_913031315.1 uncultured Phycisphaerae bacterium
CGGGCGTTCGAACCGCAGGCGCCGGAGTGGATCTACATCGCTTCGAACCCGTCGGACTTCTATTCCAGCTACATCTCGGGGGCGGAACGCCTGTCCAACGGAAACACCCTGATCTGTTCCGGTGCTGATGGTCGTTTCTTCGAAGTTCGAGCGGATGGCACCGAGGTCTGGCGATACATCACGCCCCTGGACAACGGCGGGCCGATGAATCAAGGAGAGAATCCACCGAGTGGTGGAGGCGGCGGGCCCGGCGGTGGCGTGCCCAATGCGGTCTTTCGGGCCGAGCGATATCGATCGGACTTTCCGGGTTTCGATGGTCGTGACCTGTCACCCGGCGCACCGATCGAGATCTATCCGGCGTGTGACGGCGACATCAACCATGATCGCACGGTCGATTCGTCGGACCTCGGTGCCCTGTTGGTGGCGTGGGGAACCACGGACTCCGACGCGGACATCAGCGGCAACGGAATGGTGGGATCCGAAGACCTCGGATTCCTGCTGGTCGGATGGGGATTCTGCCCTTGATCCGGGTCGGGGACCGGACGCGGAGCTAGTCCTCGAGGAAGTCGGTCGCATCGAGCGGGCGGGAGATCGCGTACTCGTCTCCGAACCACGCTTGAAGGTCCACCAGTCGGCAGCGTGAGGAGCAGAATGGTCTGGCCTCTGCATCCTCGCAGGTCTTTCCGCAGGTCGGACAGGTCTTCTCCCCTCCGAGCGTGGTGCTCCAGGCTCCCGCTCTGGCTTCGAGCGCCTCCCGCAGTCGCAAGCGAGCCCGGGGATCGTTTCGGAGATCAAGGACCGTCGCCGCCCGGGTCTGCGGATCCCGATGATCCAGTCGGATCTCGATCCGTGATTCGGGCAGGGCATCGCCGATCCGGGACGCCCACTCGATGGCCACCAGCCGACGAGGATCTTCCAGGAGCTCGTCGAAGCCGATGGATTCGAGTTCTTCGACCCCGCGGGTTCGATAGGCGTCGAGGTGACTCAGGCAGGCCGAACCCTCCCCTTCACCCAGATGTTCGACGTGGATCACGAAGGTCGGACTGGAGATGACGTTCGGATCGAGGCCGAGGCCGCGGGCGAGTCCACGGGCGAGACGGGTCTTGCCCGCACCAAGTTCACCCTCCAGCGCGATGCAGACCGGACGATCGACGAGTTCGGCGATGATCTCGCCGAGGCGTTCGGTGGCCTCCTCGTGCGGGCAGTCCATGCGGATGAGATGAGTCGCTTGGTCCATGTCCCGAGTGTACGGGGTCGATGGCGGGCGGTGCCGGTTTCATTCCGCAGTACGGTGTTCCCAGCCCAGATGCTCGATGCGATGTCGTTTCCGGCCCTCCACGACGATCACCGCGCCGGCGGGATCCCCGTCGGGTTCCTCCAGTCGCCCGATCACGGTCACCGGTGTGCCGAGCACCTCGGAGGGCGGGGGAATTCGGCAAGCCAGAAGCAGTTCGTAGTCCTCGCCATCCGCGACCGCTCGCCGCCAGTCACAGCCGGGCGACGTCGGAATCGCCGACGCATCCAGATGCGCCACCGCCCCGGCCGCCAGGGCGAGGCGACCCGAATCCTGGGCGAGCCCGTCGCTGAGATCCATCATCGAGACCAGATCGGGACCAAGGACTTCGGCGAGCTCGATCGCTTCTTCGATTCGAGGTGTGAAATCGAGGTGGCGTCCCCCGCCATCCGGATCGAGACTTCCGCCCAGTCGGCCGGTGGTCACCAGCAGATCTCCGGCTTGCGCCCCGGTCCTGGTCACCACGCGGTCCTCGGGCAGCACGGGGCGGGCGAGAATGGTCACGCTCACCACGGTCGGACCTTCAGGGATCGAATGGGTGGCGAGGTCGCCGCCGACCAGTGGAGTCCCCCACTCTAGTCCGGTCTCGTTCAGGCCTTCATGGAGTGCGCGAGCCCATTCGTGATCACAATTCGGACCGAGGGTGGCGGTCGCCACCATGGCGAAGGGGCGAGCGGCCATGGCCGCGACGTCACTGAGGTTTCGAAGCACCGCCTTGCGTCCGATGGCCCGTGGGGATTCGTCGAGTCGGACGTGTCGCCCGAGCACCACCTGGTCGGCGGCCACCAGTACGGGGCCCCGGTGCTCGACCATGGCCATGTCGTCGCCGGGGCCGAGCAGGACTTCCGGGGGCAGGGTACGCCCGACCTCTCCGAAGTGGCGATGAAGTCGGCGCTCCGACAGCGGGCCCGATTCGGATTCCGGCGGATCGATTCGAGCGGGGTCGGTCATGTCGAACCCGGCTTCGGCGCCGCGAGCGAGCGCATCAGATCACCGAGTCGGTGGGTGGCACCTTGTCGGTCGCGGATGAGGGCTCGACCCTGATCGACCATGGTGCGACGAGCGGGCTGATCCTCGAGCAACTTCCGAACGGTCGAGGCGAGATCCTCCCGGCTGCAACGGCGAACGCCTCCTGCCGCTTCGAGGTCGCCGGCGATCACCTGGAAATGCCCGGTGTCCGGGCCGATGATCGTCGGTCGGCCGAGGGCCACCGGTTCGATCATGTCGCTTCCTCCGAGGTCGACGAAGGTGCGTCCGACGATCACCAGGTCGGCAAGGCCGTACGCGGCGCGAAGCTCGCCGATGGTGTCGAGCAGGAACCTTCCGGTGCAGGATCCTCGATCCCCCCGGCTTCGCCGGGCGCAGCCTGCGAGATCATGAGCGGCATCATCGAACCATTCCGGCTTTCGCGGGGCGCAGAGAAGCTGGACATCGGCGGGGACGGCATCGCGGAGCAGTTGGTGCTCGCCGGGCGCGGTACTGCCCGCGACCACCAGCGGCCGGTGGCGATCGATGCCCAGGGCCGCTGCGAGCTCGTCCGCCCCCGGAACCTCGTCCGCGATCCGGGCGGTGTCCCACTTCATGCTGCCGATGGTGGAGACCCGTTCCGCGGGGACGCCCACGCCTCGGAAGCGTTCTGCGTAGGTCTCATCCTGAGCCGCGACCGCGGCGAGCGGTCGAAAGAAACCCCGCGCGATGGGGCCGAGCCTTCGGTACCGGGCATAACTGCGTTCGCTGAGACGGCCATTGACCACCGCGACCGGAATCCCGCGGCGGCGACATTCGCCGAGGAAGTTCGGCCAGACCTCGAGTTCGACCAGGCCGATCGCGTCGGGCCGGATCCGGTCGAGAAATCGGCGAACCGCCCCGCTGGTGTCGAACGGAAATCGCACCACCTCGCAACGCCCACGGAACAGCGAGGTCGCGCGATCGAATCCCGTGTCGGTCATGGTCGCGATCACCGGTTCGATCTCCGGAGAACCCTGACGCAGATCATCCACCAGCAGATCCGTCGCGTTGACCTCCCCCACCGACACCGCGTGGAGCAGGACTCGAGGCGTCTCGGTCGCGGGAAGGGACTCGCCACGGCCGAATCGGCCGGCCCAGTCGGTTCGATGTTTGCCGGTGCGAACCATCCGCGGAATCCAGATCGGACTCGCGGCGATGGCGGCGGCGGCGTAGGCGGCATCGAGGGGGCGTGGCACGGTTCAGTCCGCATCCCGGACACGAAGATTTCGCAGCAGGCTGATCATGAAATTGGCGGAGTTGACGCCGTAGGAGATGTTCGCGATGCGTCCGTCAGGGGTCACGTAGACGAGCTTGGGAATGGTGTTGGAGGTGTCGTATGGCGCGATGGCGGCTCGGAATTGCGGCGTCACGAGATATTCCAGCATGCCCGGGCTCGGGGACTTCCGGAGATAGGCTTCGACCGTCGGAGCACCACCCTCGTCCACGCTCACCCCGACCAGGGTGGCCACGGATTCCAGTTCCGCCTGGTTCGCCTTGATGATCGAGCGAACCCGTCGACACGGTCCGCACCAGGTCGCCCACACCTCGATCAGCATCGGACGGCCGGAATGGTCCGCCAGGTCGACCCGGTTTCCCGCGAAATCCTCGAGCGAGACGGTGAACATGCCGCTCGGCGCGGTCCCGGTCGGCGTTTCACTTCCCGAACAGCCGATCTGCACGAGGGCGGCGGACGCGGCCAGGGCGAGGAACATGGACTTCAACGAGGGCATCAGCGACTCCGTACGGTGGAATTCAACCCTCCGAGGATAGTCGGTCTTTCGAGGGCGTATCCTCCAACCGCCATGTCCATGCGGAAAGCCCTGAATCCCGACCTCCTCCCCCCCTGGCACATCCGCATCGATACCGGTGGGACTTTCACGGATGCGATCGCACTGATTCCGGGAGGCGGCATTCGCCGTCGCAAGGTTCTTTCCAGCGGCCGCCTTCGCGGCCGGGTCGAAGGCGGTCGGATCTCGATGCGAGGCGAGGATGATCCGGCAATCCTTCTTGCCGGTGCGGTGGTTCGTCGGCTGGGTGATCCCCGGATCTGTGGGATTCTTTCGGCGACCGGGACGCTGAGGCCGATTGTGGGCGGGGACGCACGTGAGTCTTCGATGCCGGTCGACGGGACGCTGGTGGAGTTGGATCCCGGTCTCGATGCGCCTCGGCTGGCGGTGCATCTCCTGACCCGCACCCCGCTCGGCACCTCGTTGCCCACGGTCGATCTTCGAATCGCGACCACCCGGGCGACCAACGCGCTGCTGACCCGGCGAACCGGACGGGTGCTTCTGGTGACCACCGCCGGTTTCGAGGATCTTGCGATGATCGGGGATCAGAGTCGACCGGATCTTTTCGCCCTGAATGTTTCGCCGCCACGATTGACGCCGGATGCCGTGGTCGCGATCGATCGTCATCTGGAAGCGAGCGGTGATGCGAGGCCGATCGACGTCGGTGAAGTCGTTGCGCGGATCGCGGCCGCGGTCGAGGCCGAGCGAATCGAGGCCATCGCGATCTGTCTTCTGCATTCCTGGCGTGATCCCGAACCCGAGGCCGACTTGGCCTCCGCGGTCCGTCGCCGTCTTCCGGGGATTCGGGTCTCGGTCGGTTCGGAGGTCTCCCCGGAGATTCATCTGGTGCCCCGGGTCCGAACCACCATCGCCGACGCGGCCCTTTCGCCGGTGGTTCGTTCCTTTCTCGAGGATCTCGGTGTGGGGCGATCGTCGGGACGCCCGGAGGATCGGGTTCTCGCCATGACCAGCAGTGGCGGACTGGTTGACGTCGATTCGGTGAGGCCGGCCGAGACCCTGCTCAGCGGTCCAGCGGCCGGCGTGGTCGGTGCGATCAACGCCGCGGCGGCGATCGGCGCTCGGAGCGTGGTTGGTTTCGACATGGGCGGCACGAGCACCGACGTGGCTCGAGCGGAGGGTCGAGCCGATCTTCGCGACCTCACCATGGTCGGAGAGGCGGTCGTTCGCATTCCCAGCGTGGACCTGCACACCGTGGCCGCGGGCGGTGGCTCGATCTGTCGAGTGGTCGAAGGTCGATTGGAGGTCGGGCCAGATTCCGCCGGGGCGGATCCCGGCCCCGCGTGTTACGGCATCGGTGGTCCGCTGACCATCACCGACGTGAATCTGTTGCTCGACCGAGCCGATCCTGCGACCTTCGGGGTGCCGATCGATCGCGGGGCGGCCCGCCGCGCGTTGGACCTGGTGGTCGCGGACAGCGGACGATCGGCGGAGTCCCTGTTGCGAGGTTTCGTGGATCTCGCCAATGAACG
>CAJWFU010000188.1:0-5533 GCA_913031315.1 uncultured Phycisphaerae bacterium
CGAGGGGTTGGGAATCGTCTTCAGGTGGGTGGCGTAGTAGTAGATGATTCGACTGGGATATCGCGGTTCGCCCGGAAGATCGGTCTTGGTGAGTTTGGCATCGAAACGGGCATCTTCGACGATCCGGGTTGCGGCCCGATGATCCGGGTGAGCATCCTCGGGATCGGGGCAGAAGATCCAGTCGATTTCGAGGGTGCGTAGGACCCCGGCCACGGCGTGACGGCATGGAATGGAGTGAACCACTTCCCGATTCACGAATCCGTGTTCTCGCCCCAGCATCATGCGATTCACCCCGAGAATCCGGGCTGCCTCGGCCGCTTCCCGGGCTCGTGTCTCGGGATCCCCGAACGGCGTCGGCTCGCCGTCGGTCAGATCAAGGAGTACGACCTGGTGTCCGTCAGCGACCAGGCGACCGATGGTGCCACCCATCGCCAGCTCCTGATCGTCTGGATGCGGTCCGACCACGAGGATATTCACGTTCCCTGCTCCTTGAGTTCCGATTCGAGTCGGGCATCGGTTCCGGATGAACCCGAGTCCGAGCCATCGAGTTCGGTCAGTAGATCATCGCAGGCGTCTGCGATCCACGCGGAAAGTAATTCGACGCCGGTGTCGTCGTCCCGTCGGCGGGCCGCGGATATCTCGGCGAACCCTCGAGAGATGGAGGCGAAGGAATCCCGATGATCGATTCCCCAGGCGTCCGGTCCGGGTGGTGTGGCCAGGGTCGCGATGGCACCGATTCCGCCGGCCGGAAGGTCGCTGAGTGAGTCTTCGACCACGTCGGCCAGTCGGGTGAGCAGTCGGGCCGGAGGGACGAGATGTTCGAGTCGATCGAGATCTCGCTCCAGCCGCTCGCCCTGGCCGTCGGCAGCGGCATCGGCGGCGACCAGGAGTCCGGGGGCGAGGGCTCGCGCGCTCCACGCAATCGAGTCGGCGTCGATGAACCAGCCACCCCATCGATTACAGATCTTGATGCTCTTCATGAGCCGCCCGGGCTCGGGAGAGAATTCGTTCACCTGAACGAGCACTGCGAGAAGGCGTGAGAGTCGCTTGAGTTCGAGCTGGGAGGGGCCGTCGAGAAGTCCTTGCGAGATCTCCTCGATCCAGCCTCGGCGTACGAGCTGGATTCGGGTGGCGAGGTCTGATGCTCGACCGGCGATGCGGCGGTTGAACGCCTCGGTTGGAGAATCCAGCAGATCCTCTCCGGGAATCACCAGAAAGCGAGCCGCGTCGAGGTCGAGTCGGTCCAAGGCCGCCGCCGCTTGGGCTTGAGTTCGAGAGGAGGCGAGCAGTCGGAACCAGGTTCGGATTCGGGTGAGCATGGCAGGGCGGGCCGTGGGATTGACGGCGCCCAGTTCGACGATGATTCGTTCGGCGGTGTGCGTCCGTTGAACATCCCTCGCCAGGAGCTGCAGTTCCGCGACCTGCTCGACCCACCGGCGATCCGGCACGCTGATTCCCGAATCGACGGCTCCCCGTTTCTGATCGTATTGATTTCGGATTCGCCGCCGATGCGTGCGAAGCTCGTTCAGGGTCATCGATGCGGAGGACTCTGAAAGGAGTTCCGTCGGAAGCAGGAGGGCTGCCAGCTCCGCCGTGGGATCCACTCCGGTTCGTGGGTTCGGTCGTTCCGCAATCGCCTTCGAGATCGCTTCCACGTAGCTTTCGAACGGATCGGACGAATGTTCGGCGCGGGTCAGGTCGTCCGAGATTCGGATCATTCGTTCCAGCTCGGCAAGGCGAGATTCGTGGTTCTCGTCGTCGGCATCAAGGGTGATCGCCTCGGCCGCTTTCTCGATGCGGGAAATGAGGACCTCTTGAAAACGAATCGGCATCCTTGGATCGAACGCTGGTCTGGTGAGCGCTTCGAGTCGGAGCATGATCGGGATGAGTTCCGTCGAACGCGGATCGAGGGGGCGCGATTCTTCGGAAATCACCGGCCATCGACTTTGGAGCTCCCGGTCAAGCACCACTTCGATCGTGTCTCGAATCGGTGCGAGAACCACGGCGAGTGCATCATCGATTTCCGTGGACGAGTCGCGAGGCCGCCGTCTGAATTCATCGAGGGCGACGTCACTGAAGACTCCGAGCCGTCGGATGGTCCGAAGTCGAGCATCCTCGGTGAGCGGAGATGCCGGATTCCCGACCGGTACGTTCCCGCTCACGGCCCTGGTCATCCACGCTTCGATCTCCTGGATCTCGTGGCCGAGTCGGATCGCTGCGAGGGCCGCGGAGCCGCTTCCGGGTTCTCCCCGTCGTCCCTGCAGGGCCAGTTCAACCACCAGCTGCCGCAGTTGATTTCCCGCTCGTACGTCGATGGACGCATCGCGCTCCGGTCTCATGCCATTTCGCATGTTCGCGGCGATTCCGTCGAGCATGGACGGCGTCAGGGTCGGACGGGGATCCGACTGATGCATCGCCATCGAATCGATGGTCGGCAGCAGCGCGAGCGTCAGGGCGGCGAGCAGGGGAATCTTTCGTAGGATCATGGTCGGACCTCCCGTCCCTCCAGAATTCGTCGGTAGAGGTCGTCCAGTTCCCGAACCATGGTGTGATGGTCGAAATCAACCCGGCATCGCTCCCGTCCGGCGGAGCCCAGCCGTCGACCGAACTCGGGATCTTCCTTGATTCGGACCACCGCATCGGCAAGTCCGGCGATGTCTCCGGGCTGAACCAATATTCCCGTTTCTTCATCGATGCACACTTCCGGTGCGCCGTCCAGCGCGTAGGTGATGACCGGGCGGGCTGAAAGAAGTCCCTGCACGACGGCTCGGGGCAGCCCCTCGCGGTAACTCGGATGCACCACGACGTCCATCGCTCGAATCCACCCGGGAATCGTCTCCGGCGCGACGAGGCCGGGAGCGTGCACCTGGTTGGTGAGACCCATCTTCCGGACTCGTTCGTGAAGCCTCTCCGCCCACCATCCATCACCGACCCAGAGGAGATGAAGGCGTGGATCGGCCCTCATTCGATCGCCGAGCGCGTCAAGGAGATCATCGTGCCCCTTGAGTTCGGCAAGCCTCGCGATCGTACCGACGAGGAAGACATCGGCGGGCAGATCGAGGCGTCGTCGTGCCTCGTCGCGTGATTCTTCGACCAGGTAGGGATCGATGACCATTCCGCTGCGGACGGTGCGGTATCGGTCGGGTTCGCCGATTCCGGCGGCCAGGGCCTGGTCGCGCATGGCATCGGCGACCGTCGCGATGGCATGGCATCGTCGGGCGGCCCAGCGTTCACTCGCGATGTACAGGGCGTTTCTGATCTTCGACTGATAGGGATGGAATGGAAGTCCGTGGATGGTGTGCACCACGGCCGGAACATCCGCCGCCCACGCCGCGGCCCGACCAAGAATCCCGGCTTTGGATGAATGAGTGTGAACGACATCCGGTTTCCATTCCCGGATCACGCGTTCCAGCGCTCGTCGGCATCGAAAGTCACGCCGGGCGTCGAGTTCACGAATGAGATTCGCGGTCTCGATCGTCTCGATCCCGCCATGCTCGAGGACGTTCGGAAGCATGGTCCCTTCGGGGCCATCGATCGGACCGAAGACCAGCGAGACGTCGTGACCGTCGTCGGACTGCCCTTTGCAGGAGAGCACGGTGTTCTCCTGGCTTCCCCCGAGAATCAGTCGGGTCGAGATGTGCATGATTCTCATGGCTCATCTCCCGGCACTGGATTCGGAGTCCCTTCCGGGAAGGTCGCGGGAAGGTCGCCGGGGCCGTAGTGGATCCAGCGAAGAGAGAGCCCGTGCGGCGGAAGCGTCTGGCCCGCACGACGTCGATTCCGGGTGGCGAGGACTTCATCGATACGTTCCGGAGGCATCCGGTCGCGTCCGATTTCCAGCAGGGTCCCGGCGATGATCCGCACCATGTTGTAGAGGAAACCGTTGCCCACGACTTCGATGCGGACGAGATTCGGAGCCGGCCTGGCGACCCGGCAGTCGAAGATCGTTCGGACGGTGTGACCCCGCCCGTGGTGCTTCTGGGCGAGACCGGCGACGTCATGAGTGCCGATCAGTTTCTTGGCGGCCTCGTTCATGGCTTCGGCATCGACCGAATACGGAGCGCGATAAGTCGTGCGTCGGCTGAATAGCGGTTGCCAGGATTCCGGGGGGCGGCCGATCGCGATGTCGTAGCGATAGCACTTGCTGCGAGCATGGGCGATCGGATCGAAGTCTCTGGCCACGACCCTCGAGTCCCGCACCTGGACGTCGGGCGGCAATTGGCTGGTGAGGGCGATCGCAACCCGGTCGATCTTGAACATCTTCTTCGTGTTGAACGCGGCGACCTGCCCGATGGCGTGGACGCCCGAGTCGGTCCGGCTCGCGCCGACCACGGGGACCCGCTCATGGAACACTCGGAACACCGCATCCTCCAGCGATCGCTGGACGGTCCGGAATTCGGTTCCATTCGCACGGACCTGGCGTTGCCAGCCGTGGAATTCGGTGCCCTCGTAGGCGACGACGACGCGGTGGCGGTACACGATGGCCTCAGTGACCGAAGAGGTTCCGGGTTGCAAGCATGCCCTTTTCCTCGAAGTAGTTCATCGCTTCATCGACGCTTCCAAAGATCTTGGTGGCGGTCTCGGTGATGAATGGACTCGGGGACTTGGCCGGCTTCCAAACCACGTAGACCTCCTTGGTGTGTTCGAAGGCGTGTTGGAGTTCTCGTTCCACGCCGCTGGAGAGTCCGGGGATGCCGCCGGGGAGTTCGGGGATGTAGGAGACGATCATGTCGGACTGGTCGACGAGCTTGAAATCTCGCATGTAGATCTGGCCGTCGACGTCGCCGGCGATGTCGAGCACTTCTCGAGTCGGAATACGAATCGGTTCATCGCCTTCCTGTCCGGATCCGAACATGTGCTGGGGAACCTCCACGAAGTCCCGGCCCTCACGAGCGGCGGCGATCGCGTTCTCCAGAAGCAGTTTTTCATCGACGTCGCCCGGATCAAAGGCGATGAAGTGCTCGGCGATCTTCGCTCGGAAGTCATCGATCTCCGCGAGCACGTCGGGCATGTCCACGACATGGCTCATGGGAAAGGAGGGATAGACCTTCAGCATGTCCGGTCGGGTGACCAGGCGGAGGCAGGTTTCGAGTGTCGGCTGGTGCCTTCCTCGGCTGAGGATGTAGAAGTTGTTCCGGCAGCCCATCGCCTCGGCCATGAGCTCGGTCGCCAGAATCTCTTCTTCGCGCCAGACCATGCAGTCCTTCAGGGTCGCATCGACGATGTGGTCCTTGTGGAGACGCTGGTGAACGACTTCGACGTTGTCGACGAGGCAGATGAAGAGATCGGGGGCCAGCGCCCTGATCTGATCGAAGTCAAAGGCGCTGAAGAGCCCGTGATGCCACCGGAACGTGGCGTGGGTGTTCACGGTCACGTTTCGATGTTCTTCGACCGGACGCGTGGCGGAGATGATGTCCTTGAAGGCGGCTCGCCGGAGGGAGTTCAGGCGACTGATCGGGAGATCGAGGATGCGGCCGGGTCGCACGTCCTGGGCTTCGGCGTACATCATGTCGCCGACGTGAAAGACATCGAT
>CAJWFU010000189.1:0-5529 GCA_913031315.1 uncultured Phycisphaerae bacterium
CCGAACCAATCGAGAGATCGATCCCTCCCGCCACGATGACGAAGCACATTCCAAGGGCGCCGATGCCGACGATCACCGTCTGGATCGCGATCGTGCGGCCGTTTCGAACACTCAGAAACGCCTCCGGTTCGATCGCCGTGAAGACCACGATCACCACGATCAGTCCAATGAAGGGTGCGGCCAGACGACCGGCACGGGCCAGCCATGAATCCAGAAACGAGGATTCGTTCGGAAGACCGGGGGATCCACTCATGCTGCGTGCCCCTCGATTTCATCACCGCCCAGAACCGCCTCGGAGAGCAATGAGGCTTCGGAACAGTTCCGAGCGTCACGTAACGGCCCCAGAACTCCGCGGTGCATCACGCCGATCCGATCACAGAGCCCGAGCAGTTCGGGTAGGTGGCCACTCGCCACCACGATCGCACGCCCATCCCGGGCCAACTGGTCCAGAAGTTCATAGACCTGCACCTTGCTCCCCACGTCGATGCCTCGGGTCGGCTCGTCGAGGAGGAGAACCGAAGCATCCTGATGAAGGAGTCGGGCGATCGCGATCTTCTGCTGATTTCCTCCCGAGAGCGTGGACACCCGCCGGTCGGCCCGCCCCGAACGAACTTCGAGACGCTCGATCCAGCGTCGTGATTCCCTCCGCATCAGTCGCGGCGAAAGCACGGCGCCGATCGACACCGGCGAAAGATGCGAGAGGAGAAGATTTTCGGCCACCGTCATCCGCAGCGCCAACCCTTCCCCCTTCCGGTCCTCGCTGAGAAATCCCAGACCTTGCCGCAGACGATGTCCGGGAGATTCTCCCCGTTCGAGCTTCACGCCCCGAAGTTCGACCTCGCCCTCCACGATCGGATCCAGCCCCGCGATCGCTCGCAACATCTCGCTACGACCGGATCCCACGAGCCCCGCAAGGCCCACGATCTCCCCCGCTCGAACCTCGAGCGACGCCGTTCGCGGCAAGGACCTCCCCACGAGCCCGCGAACCCGAAGCGCGATTTCTCCAGCCGGTCCCCGGCGATCGGGAAAGACCGCATCCAACGAGCGGCCGATCATCCGTTCCACCAGGCCGCCATCATCGATCTCGTCCATCCGACCGGTATTCACCGAACCCCCGTCTCGGAGCACGGTGTAGCGGTCGGCGACCGCTCTCGTCTCCTCGAGGTGGTGACTGATGTAGATGACCGCAAGGCCGTCATCACGAAGGCGGCCGATCAGTTCGAGCAGGCGGGTGGCATCCTCTCGTCCCAGCGAACTGGTGGGTTCGTCCATGACCACGACCTTCGCATCGGATGCGATCGCCCGCGCGATCTCCACCAATTGCCGGGCCGCCGGCGAGAGGGAGTCGATTCGTCGATCGGGATCGAGATCGCCATGCCCGAGACGCGAGAGCGCCCTGGTCGAGATCGTCCGGGCCGCCCGGCGGTCCAGCGGAAGAAAACGCCGAAGCACGCCGCCTCCAACCTCGGAGCCAAGCACGATGTTCTCCGCCACCGTGAGATGCGAGGCGAGGGCCAGTTCCTGATGCACCATCGCCACGCCTCCTCGCCGGGCCGCCACCGGACCCGTGGGCCGCCAGGGGCGTCCATCGAACCACATCTCGCCACCATCGGGTCGTTCCACTCCTGAAAGCACCTTCATGAGCGTGCTCTTGCCGGCCCCATTCTCGCCGACCAGGGCATGAACCTCGCCCGCGGTCGCCTGAAGGTCGACGCCATCGAGCGCGACGACGCCACCAAAGCGTTTTCGAACGCCTTCCATCACGAGAAGTTTGGAGTCGGGATCATGCGGCAACGGGGACTTCCAAAGGTCAATTCAGGTACTCGTCGAGCGGCGGGTCCAGAAGCCGGATCGACTCCGGCGTGTCCATGTTCTCGGTGGTGATCACGCCACAGCCGGTGTCGATGCGGGACTCGACCGCCTCACCACTCCACCGCGCCGCGATCGCCGCCACCGCCTTCTCGCCCATGGCGAAGGGATCCTGAACCACCAGGGCGTCGACCTTTCCATCACGCAGTCCCGCCACCAGCGATTCGCTGGCATCGAAACCGACCAGAATCGTATCCTTCTTCCGACCCGCGTCGCCGAGCGTGCGCATGAAAGCCACGGTCACCGGCTCGCACGGCGCAAAGGCGCCGTCGAATTCCTGAAATCGATCGAGCAGGTTCTCCGCGGACTTCACACAACCTTCGAGCGTCGCACCACCGTGCAGGTTGTCGGAGATCACCGTGATGTCGGGAAACTCCGTACGGATCGTCTCGAGAAATCCTTCTTCCCGGTTCGTGGTGCTCGCGGAACCCTCGATGTAACGCAGCGCCACCACCTTCCCACGACCCTCGAGTCGACGTCCCATCTCTCTCGCAGCCAGCACCCCGCCCTGCCGATTGTCGGTGGCGGCGAAGGTGATGCCACCATCCCAGTCGATCCCCGAATCGATGATCGCGACATCGATCCCCAGTTCACTCGCCTCTGCCAGCGGACGTACGAGGGCGGTGTCGTCCAACGGTGCGATCACGATTCCATCGACTCCACGAGTCGTGAACTGCTCGACCACCTTGATCTGCTCGGCCCGGTCATCCTCGACCGCGGGCCCCTTCCAGATGATCGCCAGATCGTGATCTCGCCCGGCCTTCACGGCGCCGGCATGCACGGCCTTCCAGAATTCATGACTGGTTCCCTTGGGAATCACCGCGACCTGCCGTTGTGACGTGGCACCTGATCCGCCCTCGCCGCACCCCGGAGCGATGGTGATCGTGGTGATGGCGACGAGCACGGGGACGAGAAGGCCACGAATCGGCATGTTTGGACTCCAGGGGGAGGGATATCGATCGCGACGTCCAGCCGCGCCTCGAGCGTACCCGCGGACCGCGTTCAGTCGCAATGAAGAGAATGGCGATTCGATCCGAACCGGTAATCCTCTAACCTAGTGATCGAACCAACGGATTCGATCCGAATCCCGGGAGTACCGCGCATGTCGAAGATTCTCGTCACCGGAGCGAACGGCTGCATCGGCGCCTGGGTGGTCCGCGGACTGCTGGATCGTGGCGATGAAGTCACCGCCTTCGACCGTTCATTGGAACGTCACCGCCTCGAAGCCGTGCTCGATGCCGACCGACTCGATGCGGTGACCTTCATCAGCGGGGACGTCACCGATGTCGATGCGATTCGAAATGCCGTCGAGCATCATGGGCGGGATGGGATCATTCACCTCGCCGGGCTCCAGGTCCCGGCCTGCCGCGACAATCCGGTGCTTGGCGCCAGCGTCAACGTGCTGGGTTCCCTGGCCGTGCTCGAAGCCGCCGCGGAATTCGACGCCCGCGTGGTCTATGCATCCAGCGCCGCCGTCTTCGGCCCTGATGACGAACCGACCCGGCCCCACGCCGAGCACGAGACCGGCGAAACCCGTACCCATTACGGCGTCTTCAAGATCGCCAATGAAGGCAACGCCCGGATCCAGTTCCAGGACAAGGGTGTCTCGAGCGTCGGCCTGCGACCGCTGACCATCTACGGCGTCGGCCGGGACTTCGGCATGACCAGTGGCCCCACGACCGCTTTGAAGGCCGCGGCTCTCGGCCTCCCCTTCAAGATCGGTTTCACCGGCCCCACCGACTTTCAGTTGGTCGACGACGTCGCCGCCATCTTCATTCGATCCCTCGATGCTCCGGTCGGAGCCCACGTCTTCAATCTCCACGGTGAAACCGCCACGGTTGAGGAAGTCGTGACGATGATCGACCGGATGCTGGACGACATCGGCCACGAAGATCATCGTGGCCTGGTGTCCTGCTCGGGACCCCATCTGCCGATTCCCGGTGCGATGGATGACACGGCCCTGATCAACGCCCTGGGTCCGCCTCCTCGAACATCGCTTCGAGATGGACTCGAACGAACCTATCGCGCCTTCCTCGATCTGCGGGATCAGGGTCGACTCGACCGACGCGACCTTCCGTCGGAGACCGCATGATGGATGCCGTGCCACTTTCTTCGGTCGCCGTTCGAGTCGATTCGGAGGACAATTGCGCGGTGGTCAAATTCGGGGTGCCGGCGGGCACCGTGGTGTCGGTCGGGGGCACCGGGATTCGAATCACCGAGGACATCGGTCCTGGTCACCGATTCGCGGTGGAGGAGATCCCGAAAGGTGATTTCGTCCGGCAGTACGCTCAACCCATCGGCACCAGCCACGGCCTCGGACCGGGCGAACCAGTGACCGGCGAAACGATGTCCAACGACATTCCGATCGTTCGGGAGATTCCGGAAGATCTCCACACCCCGCCCCCTCCCTACCTTTCCGAGCAGGACATCGAGACCTTCCCCGGTTTCCTCCGGCCCGACGGACGTACCGGAACCCGAAACTTCCTTCTGGTCCTCCCCACCTCGATGTGCTCGAGCCACGAGGCCACGCAGATCGCGACCATCGCGGAATTTCAACATTGGTCCCGGACGAGGTTTCCCAACGTCGACGGCGTGGTTGCGATCCCGCACTCCAAGGGCTGTGGCTGTTCCGACGGCTCCAATCTCGACATCACGATGCGGACCCTGGCGAACTACGCGGACCACCCGAATGTCGGCGGCGTGCTGATGCTTGAACTCGGATGTGAGAAGACCAACCAGACGGTGGTCGACCGCTGGCTCGGGGACCACGGCGGATTCTCCTGGCCGAAGCCGGTCGAGAGAATCGGGGTCCAGAGTGAGGGTGGAACGGAAGCGACCATTCTCCGTGGTCTCGCCCTGATCGAAAGGATGCTCCCGGAGGTGAACCAGGCCCGACGCGAGCCACGCCCGGTTTCAGAGATCGTGCTCGGCCTGAAGTGCGGCGGGAGCGACGGGTTCAGTGGGCTGAGCGCGAATCCCGCCCTCGGGGTGGCCACCGACATGCTGATCGATCGTCGAGGGACCGCGATCATCACTGAAGTCCCGGAATTCTGCGGAGCCGAACATGTCTTCGCGTGGCGAGGCAAGGACGCCGCCACCGGCCGCGCGGTCTTCGCGACCGTGGACTGGTACAAGGAACATGCTTCGGTGTTCGGCACGCGACTGGATGACAATCCAAGTCCCGGCAACAAGGCCGGCGGACTGCTCAACATCGCCATCAAGAGTCTCGGTGCCCTGGCCAAGGCCGGAACCCGTCGGGTTGAAGGGTGTTGCGGTTACGCCGAAATACCCACCGATCCCGGACTGTGGCTCATGCAGGGCCCCGGCTACGACCAGGAAGCGACGCCGGGAATCGTGGCCAGTGGGTCCAACGTCGTGGTATTCACCACGGGACGCGGCACGACCATCGGCAATGCCATCTGTCCGGTGATCAAGCTCTCCAGCAACACGCCGACCTGGGAGCGGATGAAACACGACATCGATCTCAATGCAGGCACCGTGATCGACGGCGAGGAATCGATCGAGGCCTGCGGTAGCCGGCTCTTCGACCACGTGGTCGCGGTCGCCGGTGGCGAACCCGCGCTGGCCGAGAAGACGAAGCACCGTGAGTTTCAAATCTGGTCCGAATGCTCGGTGTCGCTCTGAATCACCGCGGAAGAC
>CAJWFU010000190.1:0-5511 GCA_913031315.1 uncultured Phycisphaerae bacterium
GATACATGATCGGGGGGGCGCTGGAAACCACCACGATGCGACGAGGGTTCAGTCTCGCGAGCATGGTGATGATGGATTCTCGGAGCGTGGTTCCGCGAACGATCGAGTCGTCGATCATCACCAGGGTGTCTTCGGAGGTCACGGTCCCCCGGGTCACGTCGTAGATGTGCGAGACCAGATCCCGGCGAGCGCCATCATGGGTGATGAACGTGCGAAGTCGCTGGTCCTTGTGGGCGACCTTGTCCGTGCGGGCACGGGTCTGGATCAGCCGGTCGACGTCATGGCGGGTGACGGTGCCGTCCTGGATTCGCGTCCACAATTCCTCGCCGTTGCGACTGCGGAGCAGGGCGTCGATCTCTTCGCGGAGGCCCATGAAGGCGGTCTCGGCGGTGTTGGGAACGAAGCCGAAGACGGTCCGGGAAATATCCCAGTCGATCTCGTCCAGCACCCGTCGAGCGACGTTGGCCCCGAGTCGTTTCCGCTCGTTGTAGATGTCGCGATCGTTGCCTCGACTGAAGTAGATCCGTTCGAACGTGCACTGCCTCTTCGGGAGCGGGTCGGTGTAGGCCTCGATCCGGATTCGGCCGTCTCGTTTCACCTCGAGTGCATGGGCGGGCGGAAGTTCCTCGATCGCGTCGGGTGAGACGTTGAACGCGGTCACCAAAGCCGCTCGTTCGCTCGCCACCGCGACCACGGCCTCGTCTCGGTAGAGGAAGGCGGGCCGGATGCCCGCGGCATCGCGGCAGACGAAGAGGTCGCCGTTGCCAAGAAGGCCGGAGAAGACGAAGCCGCCGTCGAACCGTTCGGTCGCATTTCGAAGAATGCGGATCAGATCGAGCTGTTTGGAGACTTCATCCGCCAGCGGTCGGCCGGCGAGCCCGCGGAACGATCCTTCGCCCGTGGTGGCGGCGAGTTGTTCGTGTTCCCGGTCGAGGTAGTAGCCGATCTTCTCGAGCACGACCTGGGTGTCCGACTCGCCCACCGGATCCAGTCCGTAGCTCAGGAGCTCCTGGAAGATGTCGGGCGAGTTGGTGAGATTGAAATTCCCGGCCACCGCCAGGTTGCGACTCGCCACAATGTTCTTGCGAAGGTAGGGATGGCAGACTTCGGTCGAGCGCCCCCCATGCGTTCCGTACCGGAGGTGCCCGAGCATGAGTTCGCCGAGCAGGGGCAGTTTCTTCTTGAGTGCCTCGCCGTCGAGGGCGTTCAACGCCTCCTCCGAGAGATCGGCGATCGGTCCGACCACGCCGTCGAAGAGGCGTTCGATCGGATTTCGCTGGGCACTTCGGGCCCGGTCTATGAAGAGCTCGCCGGGTGAAACATCGAATCGAACGGTTCCGATGCCGGCCCCGTCCTGGCCGCGATTGTGTTGCTTCTCCATGAGCAGGAAGAGCCTGCGAAGACCCCACAGGAGATCCCCCCGAGCTTCCCGATACCAGTCGAGAGGCTGGAGAAGTCGGACGACGGCGAGGCCGCATTCGTGCAGGATCCGATCACTCATGAAGCGGAAAGGTAACGCACGCGGCGACCCGCTGCCGGTACGACGTATGCTCGGGCCGTGAACGACGAGTCATCAACATCGGAAGGGGTGGAATCAGGTGATGGACTTCCCACGGGATTGATCACCTGGACCACGCTTTTGTCGCATTGGACGTCTCTGGTGAAGGCCAGCGAGGGGCTGGTGATGGCCTCGCCCGATGATCCGGATGCCCATCGCTGGCGGGACTCGATTACCGAAATCGTGACCCTTCAAGCCGTGACTTTCGCCCTCGGCGATCTCGAGGCGATGGCCGAACCGGATCGTGCTCTGGCTCGGGATCGGGCGGATCTCGCGGTCACCGAGTCCGCAGCCGGCCTTGATCGGGAATGGAGGGGGGTGGAGATGCCTCCCATGCTGCTCGAAATCGCCGCCGATGCTCGGCGAGCGGTCGAAGCCGCGGTCTACACGGGACTTCGTTGGCTGGTCCCGGTGGGCGGGATGCATCGCCGGATGCCGGCCGTCGATCTCGAGGTTGCGGGGGTGGAAGGCACCTTGGCGGTCATGCAACCGGGGACGCTGGTGCTTCCGGGTGAGCCGATGGCCTGGTGGACCGAGCGTGGACTTCCGAAGGAACTGGAGGCCCTCGCGGGGCGGGACGATTACCAGATCCGGAAAGGACCGCCGGTCCAGGTGTATCGGGATCTCGACGCGGAAGGCCGGGTGGCCGGAGATCTGGTGGCTTCGCTCCAGGATCTGCCGGCCGGGCTGCCGCTGCTGGTTCCCGTCTGCCTCGATGGAACCCCGATCGGTCGCTTCACGGTGCAGGAAGCGGCCTGGGCGGCGGCGAATGACGCCGCGTTCGAGGGCGTGGACATCACCGCGCCGGTCTTCGCCGACGGGATCGAGTCGACCGAGGACTGAATTCGAGCCGCGGGGCTCAGGCCCAGAGGGTCTCTGGAATCGGAGGTTGGGCGGTCGGCGAGCCCGGGGCCGGCCTTCCAGGACGCAGGGTGATCGGCGGCAGGGGTGACGTCGCGTCTGCGATGTGGAGCCGGTCCGCCAGGCGCGGACACTCGGATTCCCAGAGCTTCCGGACGAGATCCGGATGGTTGCAGTCCCGAGAAAGATGGAGCAGGGCGATCGCGGAGGGCTCGTGACGTTCGGCAAGACGAGAGACCGCTTCCATCGCCTCGCGATTGGAGAGGTGACCGTGTCCGCCGGTGATGCGTTTCTTGAGAAAGGGCGGGCGGTTGGCGTCCGCCTGAAGATCTGGGTCGTAGTTCGACTCGATCGCGATCACGTCGCAGTCTTGAAGCAATGACTCCACCGCCGGGGTGACGCGTCCGAGGTCGGTCGCCCAGCCGAGGACGACCGGAGATCCATCGATCACGTCGAGGGTGATGCGATAGACCGCGGTGCCATGATCGTCGTGGGGCGCGATGGCGGCGGTCACCCGCACGCCGGTGCTCACGTCGGTTTCTCGCCCACGATCGGCGACCGCGTGGATTCCACTGCCGGGGACCCCGAGTCGGGCGAGGCCGGCGTGGTGACTCGGAGGGGAATGGACCCGCCAGTGGTGGCAGGTGAGGGTGTGAGCCCAGCTGGGTCGAAGGTGATCCTGGTCGGCATGGGTGACGAGGGCCGCGACCACCTGCTCTGGATCGAACGAGCGATCGATCGAGGCGAGTCTGGAGCGGGTGGTTCGGGGCCCGAGGCCGAGATCCACCACCAGCTGCCGGGGGGTCGAAACCGAAGGAAGATCGATGATCGCCAGGTTTCCCGACGAACCGCTTCCGAGAATTTGCAGGACGGGGGACTTCAAGCCGGTCGGTCGTCGTCGGATTCTTCGTCTTCGAGACTGTCGTCGTCGCGGCTCTCTCGTCGTCCCTTCATCGTGCAGATCGGTCGGTTCGAGAGCTTGATGAATCGGAGATAGTCGTCGATGACCGGGTCGCCTTCGCGTTCGCGGATCTGTTCGATCGCGTCGACGACCTTGTTTCCGCGGCGGCAGAACAGCCGGTAGACCCAGCGGACGGTATCGATCTGTTCCGAACTGAAACCGTTTCGCCGAAGACCGATGATGTTGAAACTGCCGGCCACATTGAGTCGGGTGACCATGAACCAGGACATCACGTCGAGCGCGGTTCCCGCCAGCCCGCTCATCAAGGCGCCGCGTCCGACCCGGACGAACTGGTGGACCGCGGCGTTGCCACCGATGATCACGTCGTCCTCGACGATCACGTGGCCGCCGAGCGCGGAGCCGTTGGCGAGAACGTTTCGATCGCCCATGACCACGTCATGGCCCGCATGTGCGGAATCCATGAACAGGTTCTGGTTGCCGATCCTGGTGGGGTCGGTCTCGTGAATCGAACGGTGGACCGAGGCGTGTTCACGGAACACGTTGTGATCGCCGATCACGGTGCCCGGTCCTTCCTCGTTCGGATCGAAATCACGGGTCTGCGGCGCGACCCCGATCGAGGAGAACGGCCAGATGTCGTTGCCCTCGCCAATGACGAGGGGGCCCTGCATGAAACAGTGCCCGCGAAGGCGGGTTCCGTTCCCAATGGTGATGCGGCCCTCGAGAATGCAATACGGACCGATCTCGACGTCATCGGCGAGTTCGACTCGGGGGTCCACGATGGCGGTTGGATGGATCCGCGGCATGGAAGTCGTTCGGGGGGGACGAAAAAAGGAGGCGGCAGCCGCCATCCGGATTCGGCGTACCGTACTCGGATGCCCGATCCCGTGCCTCACTCCACCAATCCCGATGGTTCCTCCAGACGAGATCTCGAGGTCCTTGAGGCTCCCTCGTGGCTCCGAATTCAGGATCTCGGTCACATGGCCTATCCGGAAGCCCTGGATCTCCAACGATCGTTGCAGGCCGCGGTCCGGGAAAGCCGGGATGAAGGCCCCGGCCTCGGACACCTCCTTCTGCTCGAGCACGATCCGCCGGTGGTGACGGTTTCACGCCGCCCGGGGGCCGCAGAAAACGTGCTGGCCGGCCCTGAAGCTCTTGCTCGGCACGGCATCGAGCGGGAGGAGACCGATCGAGGTGGGGACGTGACCTACCACGGGCCCGGTCAACTGGTCGCGTATCCGATCATCGATCTCGATCGGATCGGCCTCAGAATCCACGCCTGGATCCGCCTGCTGGAGCAGGCGATCATCGACACCCTCGGTGATTTCGGACTGACGGCCGGGCGGGATACCGGGGCGACGGGAGTCTGGGTCGGGCGTCGGGCGGACGATGCCGATGGGATCGGTGGTCGCAAGATCGCCGCGATCGGCGTTCGAGTCTCTCGATGGGTTTCGATGCACGGGCTCGCGTTGAACGTCGACCCGGATCTGAATCACTTCGGACTCATCGTGCCGTGTGGTCTGGTGGGCCGACCGGTCACCAGCGTCGCCGCGGAACTCGACGACGGATCGGGCCTGTCGATGAACGTGGTCCGTCAGCGACTCGCGACTCGTCTCGGTGACGCGATCTCGATCGCGGAGCGGGCCGCCTCGAACGCCGACGTCTGAATCAGAGGCCGAGTTCGGCCTCGACCTTGCCGGTCAGGTCGATCGACTCCGGATAGCGAAGGAACAGTCGGCGTCGGACCTGGTCTCCGGCGAGATCGAGACTGTCGACCTCGAACGGATCGGACACCGGGACGAAGCGCAGAACGAGTTCCACGCCCTCGCGTTCCGCGACGATGTCGACCGCCTCCACCAGTTCCCGATAGGCGATCTCGACCTGTTCCGCGCCCAGTTTCTGCTGCACCGCCATCGTGCCCTGCTGCCACTGCTGGTACTCCTGCATCATTCCCTGCCACTGGCCCTGGACTCCCTGGAAGGCGGGATCTTCCGGGGTCAGCTCTCCGAACTCCTCGCGGAAGGCTTCGAATCGTTCTTCGAACGCTCGACTCTGTTCTTCGGCTTCCTCCTGCAGGGCGCGTCGATCCTCGGTGAATCGCTCCGCATCCATGAGGCTGGAGATGAGTCGAGGCACGTCGACGCATCCCATGCTCCAGCTGCGATCGGTCGCC
>CAJWFU010000191.1:0-5487 GCA_913031315.1 uncultured Phycisphaerae bacterium
CACTCCTCGCCAATCGCTACCTGACCAGCCGGATCATCCCGCTCATCGCGGTGGCTGCCGTGGCCCTGTGCGTCGGCCTCGTGATCATCGTGGTCAGCGTGATGAGCGGTTTCCTCGACATGCTTCTCTCCTCGGGCCGCACGCTGATGGCGGACGTCATCGTGCGCTCCGGCGATCCGGGCCTGCCGTACTACGAGGAACTGATCAACGACCTCGAAGATCTACCGGAAGCCGCCGCCGCCACTCCGGTGGTCGAGAGTTTCGGGTTGTTGAAACTTCCCTACGAAGATCGAACCGAGGGCGTCCAACTCTGGGGCATCGACTCCGAAAGTTTCGGACGGGTGGTCGACTTCGAGCAGACCCTGGTCTGGGATACGGTGCCACCCGAGGTCGAATCCGCACTCGAAGTACTGGGAGATCGACTCGGCAGCCCGAAACCTCCGTCCGATCTGGGCTCGATTCCCATTCTGGATCCGGTCGGTCCCGGCGATGATCCCCGGATCGTCCTCGGCGTGGAGATCGAGGGCTCGGCCAAGTCACGAACCGCGGAAGGCACGTACGACGTCACCTACCCGCGGTACTGGATGCCCATCAACGACGTGGAGATCACCCTGCTGCCGCTTTCCCGCGACGGTCGGGTCCAGAAGCCGGACAATCGGCTCTTCAACGTTGCGAATGAATTTTCGACCGGCGTCTACCAGATCGATTCCAAGCGAGCCCTGGTCGGCCTCAAGACGGCCCAGCGGATGTTGAATCTGGAAGCGGGGATCCTCGCGGACCCCAGGATCCTCGAAGAAACCGGCGAGGTGGTCTCCATCGGCCCCGATCCGGCCCGAGTCCAGATGATCCTGGTTCGCGCGGCCGAGGGGTATTCCGCCGAGCAACTCCGGAACGCCACTCGCGAGACCTACGAACGATTCGCCGCGAGAATCGATGCCGATGAGGCGCTCCCCCGAAAGGCGCCCAATCCGATCCATGTGGGGATCCGGACCTGGCGTGAACAGTTGCGGGACATCCTCGGCCCGGTGGAGAAGGAGCGTGAACTGATGCGCATCCTTTTCTCGATCGTCTACCTCGTCTGCGCCGGCCTGGTGCTGTCGATCTTCTGGGCGATCGTGCACGAGAAGACCCGCGACATTGGAATCCTTCGCGCCGTCGGTGCCTCACGCCCCGGGATTCTCGGGGTGTTCCTCGCCTATGGCCTGGTGATCGGGCTCGCAGGCTCCACGCTGGGCGCGCTCCTCGGCTGGGCCATCACCAACAACATCAACGCCATTCACGAGGCGATGGGCCAGCCCGCACCAGCCTGGAGTTGGATGCTGGCCTGGCTGATCTCACTCGCCATGCTGGCCTTCGCGATCGTCAGCGCCTTCCGGGGTGGCATGCTCCGCACCCTGCTTTCCATCGTGGGAGTCCTGGTCTTCGCCGCCGTGGGGATCGCCCTCTTCCTTCACCAGGGCTTCATGATGTGGGATCCCCGGGTCTATTACTTCAACAGCATTCCCAGTCGCGTCGACTGGTTCAGCGCCGTCCTGACCATGGCCGGCGCGATCGTCTTCAGCGTCCTCGGGGCCGCGATCCCCGCCGCCCGAGCCGCCGACACCGACCCTGTCCGGGCCCTTCGCTACGAATGAACACGCCCCTCGATCATCCCTCGGCCGGCACCGATCCGATCCTCTCCTGCGAGGGTCTTCGGAAGACTTATCGATTGGGCCGAATCCCCGTCCCCGTGCTCGAAGAGGCCACGGTCGAAGTCCACGAGGGAGAATGGCTGGCCATCCTTGGAGCCAGCGGCAGCGGGAAGAGCACCCTGCTCCATATCCTCGGCGGCCTCGATCATCCCGATCGAGACGGCGGAGCGGTCTCGTACCGAGGCGAAACCGTGTCCAACCTTCGAGGGTCGGACCTGAATTCGTATCGAAATGGAGACATCGGCTTCGTCTTCCAGTTCTATCACCTGCTTCCCGAACTCTCGGTCCTTGAAAACGCGATGCTCCCCTGCCTGGTGCCCGGACGTTGGCTGGCGGCTTCGCTTCCACTTGCTTCCGCGACCCTTGGGGCCATCGCCTGCGGCCTCGCCGGTTGGTTTTTCGGCGACGTCGCCCTGCCGGCGGCGGATGACGCCACCCCAGCCCGCCTCGCGGTCGTCGCCCTCACCTGGGGCGTGGTCGGGGCCGCACTCGGCGTCCTGGCCTTCCAACTCCTGCAGGTGGTGGCGGAACGCACCCGCCTTCGCGTCGGGGCCCGAGCCCGAGAGTCTCGACGAACGCTGGAGGAATTCGGACTCGGCCATCGCCTCCAACATCGCCCCAGCCAGCTCTCCGGCGGTGAACGCCAACGCACCGCGATCGCCCGGGCTCTCGCCAACTCACCGAAGGTGCTGCTCGCCGACGAACCGACCGGCAACCTCGATGCGCACACCGGACGCGAAATCCTCGAGCTCCTGAAAATCCGGCACGATGCCGGCCTGACGATCGCCATGGTCACCCATGACCCCAAGGTTGCCGCGTATGCCGATCGGGTGATCCGGATCGAAGACGGCCGCGTCCTCGCGACCGAGCGTTGACTTCGATCGGCGATGAGGTCGCCGCGCCGGATTCGCCGCCATGGGGGTGATCTTTCCGCGTCACATGCCCATTCCGCAAGCGAGGCTCAGTCGTTGAAGCGGAACCAGGCGGCGGAATCATCGAACCATTGTTGAAGCGTCAGTCCGGTCCAACGACGGAAGACCTTGTCCACGGACTCGCCCGCTTTCAGGCCGGCGACGATCCCCGGAAAGACATCGTCTCCCGACTCGAGGAGCCTGGTCACCAGAATCAGCGCCAGGCCCCGAGCGGCCCCCCCCGGCCCCCAACTCGCATCATCATCTGAAACCGAGTTGATCCACCCAGGACTTCGTCCTGCCCGAATCATGGCCACGGCTTCGGGGCGGAGCGCGTCTTCCACCGATGACGGGTCGACGAGGAACGCGGCAGAGGCCTCCGCAAATCCCTCGACCATCCAGCCCGGCAATCGACGGCCGCCATGCGCGGTGAGAATCACAGCCCTGCCGGCGATCCTCGCTTCTTCGAATTCGGCCGACCTGGGGCCACCCGCCGGATTTCCGGAGTCGGGCGGCGGCAAGAACACCCAGGGGCCCGCGCTGGTTGGAAACATCAGGGACGGATCCCCGTTCGACCATTGATGCCGAAAAAGGTCTGCGACGATCAGACGGGCATCGTCGAAATCCGGCACTCGGATCAACACCAGTGCCCCCGGGAACGGACGGACATCCGCCGAAAAACCGAGTCGGGTCCGACAATCGGCCAGGTACCGATCCATCCGAACCCCGTGACGCGAGACCGCTTCGAGTCCACCATGCCCGACCGAGAGCGTCCAATCAGTGGGGACGACGGAGAGGCCCAGGCCTGCAACCGCCTGTTCGACCGATTCTCGCTGCTGCCGGAGGGTGGTGGGAATCAGAAACGGATCGATCGGCTTGAACGGGCTCTGATCGTCATAGGCCAGATGAGGGCGTCCAGCTTGAAGAGTGGCCGCCTCATTCTCCCGGGCCCGAGCCGCCCGAGCCTGCGTGCGAGTCTCGATTTCAGTCTCGATCGCCGAACGGATCGATGCCCCTTCGTCGCCGGCGAGACGGATGGCTTCCTCGATCGCCCGACGGGAGATGTCATCATTTTCGACCACCGCCAGCGCGACGGCGAGGAACGCCATCGAGGCCGGATCTCGATCTCGGCCGGTTCGCTGAAGAATTTCTCGCCCGACTCGAAGCCGATCGGCGGAAGCGATCTCTCCCCACGGGACGACCGCCGAGCCGGTGAGGACTCCAAGCTGGTCAAACCCCCGCCAGGGGCCTGCCGGAGGCCAGGAAGCGGCGGCCTCGTTTTCGCCGGTAGAGGGCCGTACCCGGAAAGAAAAACCTCGTTCCAGAGCCGGGATGGGGGAAATCTGATTCGAATCCGAGACACTGACCTCGGTCGGCGGATCAATCAGAGTCCGGTTCGTGCCCGGAACGCCCGTGGTACTTCCGCAGGCGAACCAGGTGGAGACCGTCAGGATGGCAGGGGCGATCCACATCTGAGACAACGATACGTGCGAAATGAAAAAAAGGATTCCGTACTCTCTGGGGATCTCAGGTCGATTTCGGGGCCTCATCGCCCGATGAAGATAGAACTCGTGCTTCGGCATGCGAGTTGCCCACGAACAAATGGGCGGCTTCACGCGTTGAAGCTGATGCGTAGGATGCCGATGCACGGGGCCGTTGCCCCCCATCCGGAGAAGCACATGTTCGAACGCCTTACCGATAGAGCCCGCAAAGTGATGGCCCTCGCCAACCAAGAGGCGCAGAGGTTCAATCACGAATACATCGGCACCGAGCACATTCTGCTCGGCCTCGTCAAAGAGGGATCCGGTGTCGGGGCCAATGTCCTCAAGAACCTCGATATCGACCTGCGGAAAGTCCGCCTGGAGGTCGAGAAGCTCGTGAAGAGCGGACCCGAGATGGTCACGATGGGCAAGTTGCCCCAGACCCCCCGGGCCAAGAAGGTCATCGAGTACGCCATCGAGGAAGCTCGAAATCTCAATCACAACTACGTCGGGACCGAGCATCTCCTGCTCGGCCTCCTTCGGGAACACGACGGCGTGGCCGCCCAGGTGCTGATGAATCTCGGCCTGAAGCTCGAAGAGGTTCGGGACGAGGTCCTCAACCTTCTCGGCGCCGGCGTGGAACCAGAAGAGCAAAGCCCCGAACAGGGCGATCCGACCGGTGGTGCCCCCGGTGGCGCCCCCGGCCGACGAGGCCAGGGCAAGAGCAAGACTCCCGCCCTCGACTCCTTCGGTCGGGACCTCACCGAGCTTGCCAAGGCGGGTGAACTCGATCCGGTCATCGGCCGCGCCCATGAGATCGAACGCCTCATCCAGGTCCTCTGTCGCCGCACCAAGAACAACCCGGTGCTCCTCGGCGAGGCCGGAGTCGGCAAGACCGCGATCGTCGAGGGCCTCGCCCAGAAGATCGTGGATCAGGAAGTTCCGGACCTTCTCTACGAGAAGCGACTGGTGGTCCTCGACCTCGCGATGATGGTCGCCGGCACCAAGTATCGCGGTCAGTTCGAGGAACGAATCAAGGCGGTGATGAACGAGGTCCGACGGGCCAAGAACGTCATTCTCTTCATCGATGAACTCCACACCCTCGTCGGCGCCGGTGGTGCCGAGGGTGCGATCGACGCATCGAACGTTCTCAAGCCGGCACTGTCCCGGGGCGAGATCCAATGCGTGGGCGCGACGACCTTCGACGAGTACCGCAAGTACATCGAGAAGGATGCCGCCCTCGAACGACGGTTCCAGTCCATCACGGTGGAACCCCCGACGGCCGACCAGACCATTGAAATCCTGAAGGGGATCCGCGAGAAGTACGAGACCCATCACCGGGTCAAGATCACGGATGAGGCCCTCAAGGCCGCGGTCGAGTTCTCCGGTCGGTACATCCCGGCC
>CAJWFU010000192.1:0-5473 GCA_913031315.1 uncultured Phycisphaerae bacterium
TCGATCCGGTGGTGGAGTACCCCCGGGGTGACGGAATCAGCATCACCGGTGGACACGTCTATCGAGGTACCGCCCGGCCGGAGGCGGTGGGTACGTACCTCTACGCGGACTACCGAAGTGGCCGGATCTGGGGCGTTCGGGTCGACGACGACAAGTTGGTGGCGGGACCGACCCAGGTGGCTCGACTTCGTAATTCCTTGATCGCCAGTTTCGGGGAGGATGCGGCGGGCGAGATCTGGATCTGTACCTTCGAGGGCGACGAGATCCCCGGTCACGGCGCCATCTGGCGATTCACCGGTCCGATGTCATCGGCCGATGCCAATCGACCTGCGGAAGCGGCGATCTCCACCGCTTCAGCCCGCGCAGAATCAAGGTGATTTCCAGTGAGGCAGGGTTGCTCGAGACCGAAGGGTGCACCGCCTGCGGAGGCGCGTTTCGAGTGGCTGCGGACTGGCACGACGACCGTGACGTACGAGTGCGATGTCCGCACTGCGGACATGCCGCCGCCGGTCCGATCGATCTGGTTCGGATGAGGCAGCGGACCGCGGCTTTCGCCCTGTCCGCGTTGCTGCTGTTCACTCCGGCGGTCCTGCTGCCCATCATGCGGATCGACCGACTTGGTCACGCCCGGGAGACCGGCGTGCTCGATGGGGTTGCCGCCCTGGCCGCGGACGACCACGTCTGGCTCGCGAGTCTCGTTTTCATCTGCTCGGTCGTGATTCCGCTTTCCAAGCTGCTGGGCCTCTTCGTGCTTTCGACCACGCGGATCGGCCTGGGCAGCAGAGGACGGCGTCGGGCCTGGCGGTGTCTGGAGGTCATCGGACGGTGGGGAATGCTCGACGTACTGCTCGTGGCCGCCCTCGTCGCACTGGTCAAACTTGGTGATCTGGTTCGGATCGAACCGGGGATCGGCGTGGCGTTCTTCTCGTCCATGGTCATCTTCTCCCTGCTCGCTTCGGCCTCCTTCGACCCGCGTGCGATTCGATCGGAAACCAATCCATGAACCCGGACGAGCCCATCAACGATGTCCCCGAAGGTCTGGTGGAGTCACGACGAAGCCCAGGTCTCTCGGCCAACGGTGCCATCTGGTTGATTCCGCTGGTGATCGCGTTGTTGGTGGGACTCATCGGTTGGAAGGCCTGGCGGGACCGTGGAGTGGAAGTGACGGTGGGCTTCGCCGTCGCTCACGGCCTTCGGGTGGGTGATCCGGTTCGCGCCCTGGGGGTTGAAATCGGCATGGTGAGCGGGCTTCGCCTCGTGGAACGGAACGAAGGTCCGGGTGCGTCGCCGTCCGGTGGGGTCGAGGTGATCCTTTCCATCGACCGAGAGGCTCGAGGAATGCTTCGAACCGACAGCAGGGTCTGGATCGAGCGGCCTCGAGTCGGTTTCGGCGGTGTCGGGGGTCTCGACACTCTTGCTGGCCCGAGGTACGTGGGGGTTGATCCGGGCACCGGGGTCACCAGCATCGGTCCCTTCATCGGCCTTCTGGAACCGCCGCCGCTTCTGGGGGTGGACGACGATGATCTGAAGATCATGCTTGAGGCCCGAGCGAGGATGGGACTCCGAATCGGGGGGATCGTCCACTACCGAGGGGTTGCCGTCGGGCGGGTGGTGAAGGTCGAGCTTGCGGCCGATGCTCGCCGAGTGGAGGCGGAAGTCGTGATCAATGCCGCCCATGCGGCCCTCGTTCGAGTGAACAGCCGCTTTTTCTCGACCAGTGGGATCGGGCTCGAGCTTGGATTGCAGGGGCTGCGAGCGGACATCGAGTCCTTGGAGACGGTGATCGCCGGAGGGGTGGGTCTGGCCACGCCCACGGAGCCTGGCGCTCCGGTCGAAAATGGCGCTCGCTTCGAACTGTCGCCTCAGGCGGAGGACGCGTGGCTCGACTGGGAACCACGGATTCCAATCGGTCCGACGAAGATCGTCGGGCCGCCTCGGACCACGGCTTCGCTGCAATATCGATCTGGCTTCTTCGGCCGAACCACGGAGATCCCGGGCTGGGCGGTTCTGGCCCCTGACGGCCGGCTCGCACTCCCTGCGTCCTTGCTGAGAGCACCGGAAGAGGCAGTCAATGCGATTCTCACGGTCGGATCGCAGTCGCACTCGATTGGAGACCTCCAGCCACTCTGGCCCGATGAGCAAGCGTCCGCTCCGGTGGGCTTCCTCGCTCGTTGGGGTGACCAGTCCCTGGACGAACTGGGCCTCGGGGACGGTCAAACGGCGAATGCGGAGTTCATGGGCGGGATGAATCTCGTCGGCGACGAAACGTTGCTGGTTCTGGGCTTCGAGGGCCAGACGCCGCTCCCGATTCCAGGTTCATTCTGGGAGCATGGAATTGACGGAATCATGGTCGATCCGAGGTTGGGTCTGGTCGATATCCCTCTCGGTGGTGCCGTGGTGGAATCGTCAAGCGGCCGGGCCGTGGGTGTCCTGACGGTTGATACGGGCAGGATCGGGGTCTGGCAATTCAATCGCGGTATCGGTCACGTGCGTTTTTGAATCACTCGAAGAAGGTCCTTCGTTCATGCGGCTTCCAGTCCTGACCATCGAAGAAGTATGCGAGCGACAGCTCTGCACCGGCTGCGGGGCCTGCGCCTCCCTCGAGCCGGGACGGTTCGAGATGGATGAGGAATTCGACCTGGGACGCCGACCATTCGTGCGCGACGGTGCGAATCCGACGACGGGCGAAGGACTGGCTTGCTGTCCCGGGGCCGGACTTTCTCACGAAGACACCGCCCGCGAAGGAACCGACCCGGGAATGTTCGACGCCTGGGGACCCGTGCTCGAGGTCTGGGAAGGCTGGGCTGCGGATGATGCCATCCGGTTGGCCGGCAGCAGTGGGGGTGCGGCCACGGCCCTGGCTCTCCATTGCATCGAGGCTGGCGGCATGGAACGGGTTCTGCACACCGCGGCCCGGAAAGACGTCCCCTATCTCAATGAGTCCGTCTTCTCCGTCGATCGTGATGAATTGCTGAGTCGAACCGGGAGTCGTTACGCACCGGCGAGCCCCTGCGATCGAATCGGTGAGATCGCCGGGCTTTCAGGCGAGACCGTCTTCATCGGAAAGCCGTGCGATGCGGCGGCAGTCCGAAGTGCGAGGAAGGGGCGGCCGGACCTTGATGCGAAACTCGGATGCGTCATCGCCTTCTTCTGCGCGGGCGCACCATCCACCAAGGGAACGCTCGCGATTCTCAAGGACGCCGGGATCGATGATCCGGCCCGAGTGAAGAGCCTTCGATATCGCGGTAACGGCTGGCCGGGGATGTGGCGGGTCGAATACGAAGATGAACAGGGTGTGCAACGCACGGATGAACGCACCTATGCTGAAAGTTGGGGCTTCGTGCAGCGATACCGCCAGTGGCGGTGTTACATCTGTCCCGACCACACGGGCGAGTTCGCCGATCTTGCCGTGGGTGACCCTTGGTATCGCGAGGTTCAACCGGGGGAACCCGGAAGCTCGCTCATCGTGGTTCGATCCGAACGAGGGCGGCGCATTCTGCAGGCAGCGGTCGCATCCGGGCACATCGTGCTCAAGCAGCGTGATGAATCGCTGCTTCCACGATCCCAGCCCAACCTTCTCCAGACTCGGGCCGGACTCTGGGCTCGATTGCTCACGATGCGGGTGTTGGGGGCGAAGCCTCCGCGTTTCATCGGTTTCCCGATGTTCCGCTTCTGGATGACGGAGTTGAGTCTGAAGAAGAAGATCGGTTCCTTCACCGGCACCTGGAAGCGGGTCTTCCGCAAGAAACTCCGCGAACGGATTCCGCTGAAGCGATGGACGCCGCCGTCCGCCTGAACCGGGACTCGCGGTTCAGAACTTCCAACTCATGAAAGCGGCGACGAACGGTGCGGGATCAAGATCCGTTTCCGCGAGTTGATTTCCGTTTGAATCGTCGAGTCGGTACGTGTTGAAGAGCGATACGCCGCCTACCAGGTCGAGGCGAATCCCGTTTTCAAGACGCCAGGTCGCTCTCGCCCAGAGCGGAAATCCCGTGTCTTCACCCACCCCGTTCTTTCGAGCGAGGGGACCATCATCGTCGAGTCTGAATCGTCTCGATTCGTAACGACCACCGATCGCGAGTTCGCGGGTGGCGTCCGGACGCCACGCGGCTTCGATCCCGGCACCGGTCGGATAGACCTCCGGCCCGAGCACGTTGGAGACCAGGACCGTGTCGGTCACCTGCCAGTAGACGACCAGGGCGGGAATGACCAGGATCGAGTCCTCGATCTGGGTCGAGACCAGGGCTCCGGCTCCGAGTGAGAAACGCCGATTGAACGCGTAACTCACGGCTGCGATGCCGCCGAAGGTCAAGGAGTCTCCAGCCCTGGCGCGGTGTTCTCCCGCGGCTCGGAGGTCGAGTCCGATGGTGGCGGACCACCGAGCATCGGCGAGTCCGAAGATGCCTTTGGAGGTGACGCGGCCGTTGAGGGAGATGGCCTGGACGTCGGACCAGGGGGCGGTGTCGGGGGCCGGCGAAAGTTCCGAGGTTCCGTCGAAGTCGTACCAGTCACCACCCCAGGCGAACCCGAAACTACCGGTCAGGTCGCTTCCGACCTCGAATCCCGCCTTGAATGCCGCGAAGCCGCGATTGACCGACACCGAACCGCCACCGGAGAAATTGGCGCCGAATTCATGGACGAAGCCGCCGGATGGTTTCCATTCGGTCAATCGAAAACCCGTGTTCGCGGGCGTCTCGCTCCGGAGCGGTTCGCCTTCCGCGGGCGCGGATGTTTCCTGAAGGAGCAGAAGAGCATCACCGTCGGCGATCCCGGTCGTTGCGAGGGCGACGACGAGCATCGTCGCGCCGGAGAACCGGGAATGAAGTCGTCGGAGGTTTGGGAGCGGATTGGTCACGCGGAGGTTTCCAGAGAGACGTTCGTGGGAAGCGTCTCGACGATGCCGGTGATGACTTCGTCGGTCGTCTTGCCTTCGGCTTCGGCCTCGAAATTCAAGAGGCAACGGTGACGCAAGGCGGGAAGGGTGTTGCGTCGAACGTCGTCGATGGAGACGCTGGTCCGGCCATCGAGAAGAGCCGCGACCTTTCCGGCGAGCACCAGGGTCTGGGCCGCACGTGGACTCGCTCCGAATCTGAAGTACCGGTTGACGTCCGGAGTGGCGAACTGCCCTTCCGGATGGGTCGCGAGAACCAATCGCACGGCGTAGTCCTGCACTTCGGGGGTGACGCCCACCCGTCGGACGAGCTTCTGGTGCTCGACGATCGCGGGCGCGTCGAGCACCCGGGCGATGGTCGCTTCGTGCCCGGTGGTCGTTCGGTTGAGAATCTCCGAGAGTTCCTCCCGGGTGGAGTAGCCGACCACGAGCTTGAAGAAGAACCGGTCGAGCTGCGCCTCGGGAAGGGGATAGGTTCCTTCCTGTTCCACCGGGTTCTGGGTCGCCATCACGAAGAACGGCTTGTCGAGGATGTGGGTCTCGCCGCCCACGGTGACCGACTTCTCCTGCATCGCTTCGAGC